>CALRAE010000004.1 GCA_943350445.1 Candidatus Nomurabacteria bacterium | reverse complement strand
GTAGGTGTTGCATCATATCCTCAAATAAAGTCAGGCATACTTACTCTAATGAGATTGATTACTCCAGATCTGACAGTGACAAAGTCTGATGGGACTGTTACTGGTATACCTGCTGGGTCTGTCCTTACTGCTATTGGTGAGAATACGGGAAGGGTGGGGTGGGTAGTACCTTCGTGTACCCCGACCTATACAGTTATATCTACTATTACAAACGGCACTTCTTGGACAGCTCCTTCCGGAGTTACTTCTGTAAAAGTTGAGGCATGGGGTGGAGGGGGTGGTGGAGGAGGAGGTATGGTGGATAACACAAATTCTGGCGGCGGCGGCGGTTCAGGGGGTTATAGCTCCTCAGTATTTACAGTGTCTCCAGGAACTTCATATTCTGTAACTGTTGGTGCAGGTGGTGCAGGTGGGGCCGTTGGTGGTGGTTGGCATCAAGGAGGTGCTGCTGGTGGTAATGGTTCCGATACTATATTTACTCTTAATGGTTCAATGAGGGTTGTTGCAAAAGGCGGGGGTGGTGGTCCTGGTGGGCCAGCTCCATACGGAGGCACAGGAGGGGTTGTGGGTACAGGCTCAGAAACACTTCCTGGAAATGACGGACCGGCAGCGGGTTATTATCAAGCTTCTGCTCCAGGTCCATTGGCTCCTAATACAACATCTAACGTGGGTAAGGGTGGTGATGGTGGTATATCTAATGGTAATACCGGGAATACTTCTGGGGGGAATGGCGGCGGCGGAGGTTTTGTGATCAGTAGGGTGGTTGGGTGTAGTACTGGTGGTACAGGTAGGGTGGGCTGGGGGGCTGGGGCTACCGGCTCAGGCATGCTCGGAGCAAATATTCCAGATGCGATTCTTTGTCAGGCGGGAGAGAGTAAGATCGTCCTCTATGCTTTAGGGGTAAGCACTGTATCGTGGGGATCTCCGGGACGACTTGCATATGCTACTTTTGCTGATGTCGGCGGAGGGCATCAGACGATTTCTTTTCACCCAACTACCGGCGCTTATATAAGTACCGATCATACTTCTGACTCTTATTCTGCCGCAATGGCGTCTTGTACAACAAAAGGAAATTTGAGCAATCAAACCGGTTTCAAATTTGTAGGGCTATAAGGGCTAAAGGAGTTTCGCAAGAACCGTTCTTGCGAAAAAAGTTAAATATAAAGATATGAAATCAGGCATTAAAAAAATTAACAAGATAAAATATCAGACGCGCGAGCTAGTCGCGATCTGCTTCTAAATACGGGATGAAAAAATCTTTTTTAAAAATATTTTTTACACTCGCATTCCTCCTTTCGTCTTTTGTGGCTTTGGCAGGGAGTGCACACAACATGTCCGGTTGGGCTTGGTCAGAGAATATCGGTTGGATTAGTTTCAATTCTACTGATGATCAAGACCCGAGTACCCCTGGCATCCAACCAGCAACATCTAATTATGGTGTGAATAAAAATGCTGATGGCACCCTAGCAGGTTATGCTTGGTCTTCAAACATTGGCTGGGCGGTAGAGTCATTGGTGGAGTAGTAGGTTCTACTGGAGGATTTTTTACAGGGCTAGTTGGTCAAGAAGTTGGTGCTCAAATTGCAGATATAATAACAAATAATCAACTTGGTAGTGCTTTAAAAATGAGAATGGTTAGTGATTTAACTGATAACCCTGAAGTATTAAAGAAAGTAAATGAATTATTAAGTAAAACAGCTAGTTATACTCCTCCTAAATTACCAGTAGGAAAATCATATCCAAATCCTAAAGAAAGTAATTATATTCCTCCTAAATTACCAGCACAAAGATTGCCAGATGAAAAACCATTTCAACGTCTTCCAGTAAAAGAATCCCAAGCTATCCCTATTAAGACTACTGCTACAACTGTTACTAAAAATATCATATCCCCCATTATACCACAAACTAAACCAAAAGTAAACGCTGTAACTTTACCCAAAGGCACCAAGACCACCTCCGCCCCCGATTCATTCGCTAAGGGTATGAGTAAGGAGAAGAGCAACTAAAGAAATTTATTTCCGAGTCTGGTCTTGTTTCTAAGACTGATTTTAATTCTGTAATCAAGTTAGCAGAGATTAAAAAACAAAAATTAGACTAGCTAGAACAGTTCTCGCTAGTATTTGACTTATAAAGTAATTCGCAAGAACGACTCTTGTGAAAACTAAAAGAAAAAAGCACTAATCTCTAAACAATCCTTTTGAAGCTAGGCTCCAAGAGTAACAAATTATTAGAGGATAGACCCAGCAACTAATTAAAGCGCCAGAACGTCCTATGCAAATCCGTATAACCGGTGGCTGATTGCTTAGAGATTAATGCCTTCTTGCAAAGAACCTCTAAAACTATTTTACTATAAAGAAAACAAAGCAAATGCTATAATGTGTATAGCCATGTGCATAGTCTGTTAATAAACCTACTATTTGGATAGTATAGCATATTGTAATACCAATGTCAAGCTCAAAAACCAAGGAAAAAACTGAAGATGTCGTCCTAGACCAAACACTGCGCCCTACCCGCTGGGATGAATACATCGGACAAAAACACATAAAAGACAATGTTAAAATATTATTACGGGCAGCGGAAGAGCGTGGACACATCCCTGAACACATCCTATTTTATGGCCCACCTGGATTAGGCAAAACAACCCTGGCGCACCTCATAGCCAAAGAAACAGGCAGGCAGATGAAGATAACTTCTGGCCCTGCTATTGAAAAAGTCGGTGATTTGGCTTCTATTTTGACCAACCTTGCCCCTGGAGACATACTTTTTATAGATGAAATACACAGACTCAACAAAATGGTGGAAGAAATACTGTACCCAGCTATGGAGTCTGGGGTTCTGGATATAATCATCGGCAAGGGACCCTCAGCTAGAACCATTCAGCTCGACTTGCCACCTTTTACACTGATAGCAGCGACGACTCGCGTAGCTCTTGTCTCCTCTCCCCTTCGTTCTCGGTTTTCTGGTGGAGTCTTCCGTTTGGAATTTTATTCCAATGAAGAGATAGCAAAAATCATCGAGAGATCAGGGAAACTTTTAGACATAACTTTGGAGCCTGATGCGCTCGCAGAGATTGCCAAGAGAAGCCGGTTTACTCCCCGCACTGCAAACTACTTTCTAAAAAGAGCTCGTGATTTTGCTCAGGTGAGCAAGAAAGACAACAAAAAAAGCCTAGACCATAAAATAGTAAAAGAGGCCCTAAACATGCTGGCGGTAGATGACATCGGACTCAATGCTTCTGATAGAAAATTCTTGGAAATACTTATTGAAAAATTTAATGGCGGACCAGTCGGACTCAAGACGATGGCGGCGGCGATGTCTGAAGAAGAAGCCACAGTAGAAGAAGTCATTGAGCCATACTTGCTCCAGCTTGGACTCCTCGAACGTACAGCTCGTGGACGCGTGGCGACAAAAAAAGCTTACGACCATCTAGATTTTGATTTTAAAGAAAAAAAAGAAAAATTACTCTAAATTTTAAAAAAATGCCAAAAGAAAAGTCGCTGGAACTTTTCTATAAAGAATAAGTCGTCAGCGACTTGATGGAGCCCTGGGACCCCCAAGCGGGGTCCCAGGGCCGGGGCACGGGGCGATTCTGAAAATCTGGCTGGTAGGAGATGCGATGCCGATGCATCCCCTACCAACCATGAATTGAGTACTCGTTCGACTTTTATTAACCTCCTTTTTACCAAGCTAAGCTTGGTGGTTTACTACCCCACCTTTGTAGTGGCACTGTAGCGGTCACCCAAGTTGCAGCCAAGATTGCAAACTAGAGCAACTCTTTCAATCGTATTCCTATATAAGCACAAGGTCAATAAAAACTCTGTGGATAACTAGGTTAGTTATAAAGTAAAAAGTGGAAAGTTTCTAAAGTAGTAAAAATAGAGTGATTCAAGGTATAATTTACTTTATAACTTTATGAACTTTATAACTTTACACTTATGCGCATTTTAGGAATCGATCCCGGGTTTGAAAGACTAGGGGTGGCTATATTAGAGAAAAATAAAAATGACAAACGTGAGAAAGTTATTTTTTCCAAATGTTTTAAAACTTCTGCAAAGTTAGAATTTTCTGAACGATTAAATCTAATTGGTGAAGAGGTGCAAAAAATAATAAAAAAATACAAACCAGAAGTTCTGGCAATCGAAACTTTGTTTTTAACAACCAACCAAAAAACAGTCATGCATGTGGCTGAAGCTAGGGGTGTGGTCATCTATGAAGCTGCGCAAGCTGGACTGAAAGTTTTTGAAGCTTCTCCACCACAGATCAAGATAGCAACAACTGGCTATGGCAGAGCCAACAAAGAGCAAATGATCAAAATGGTAAAAATATTGGTGGAAATAGATAATTCTAAAAAGTCAGACGATGAATTAGATGCTGTTGCTATAGCACTTACTGCCTTTGCGTATCAAAAAAGATAGAAAGTATTTTTAAAAACCGCACATAAATGCGTGCTCGCATTTTGCTATACTCGGCTCGATAGCTGGTCGCAATGGTTTTAAAAAGTATTTTCTATCTTTTTTGATAGTTATCCACACTAGAAGTCTTTTTGCTATTGCGAAGCTTTTTATATTTTGGTACAAAGTAAGAAATTAATAATAATTCAAAATATATATGAGTAATGACGAAAATGAAGAAATAGGAGCCAATTTTAAAATGGGAGCTGATGATGATGAACCGGTAGACCCAGAAGATATGCCAGACCTCCCTGTGGGAGATGATGATGACGATCCAGAAAATAGATTCCACTAAAATTAAAACACCCCGAACGGGGTGTTTTAATTTAGTATTACTTTTATAAACTTTTTCTTACCTATTTTGAGAGTCAGATCTTGGGAAATTTTTAAATCTACATCAGTGATAGTTTTATTTATAGACAGATCATGGATAGCATTCCCCGCAACCAACCTTCTCCACTCACTCTTTGAAGATAAAATTTTGTTTTTGACTAATACCTCACTCAGAAACTCCCCTGCTTTAGCTTTTACTTCCTGCATTTTATTGGGAATTTCTTTCTTTTGAAAAGTACTAGCAAAACTGTCTGCAGCTGACTTGGCTGAAGCTTCATCATGTAGCTGAGTTATTATAATTGAAGCCACTTGTTTCTTTAAACTCATCGCATCTTTTTTAAGGTCAAATTTATTTATTTCCTCTATTGGAACATCCGTAAGTAATGTAAACATCGGAATAATAGCATCATCCCCCAACGACATTATCTTACCAAATAGATCATTTGGAGCATCAGTCAGCCCAATTACATTACCTTCACTTTTTCCTATCTTCACACCCTTAGAATCAGAAAGAAGGGGTGTAGTCATCACAAACTTTTCTTTATTTTTCATGCTCTTCATTAGAGTACGTCCAGTGAGCATATTAAAGGTCTGATCAGAACCACCCAACTCTAGGTCGACATCCATAGCAACAGAATCATAGCCCTGAAGAAGTGGGTATAGGAATTCACGCAAATTTATAGACTCCCCTGCTTTTAAACGCTCTTGAAACATATCTCGCTCGATGAGTTGCTGGACAGAAAAATTTTGAGCTATATTTAAAATATCCACCAAGGTTAATTTATTTAACCAATCACTATTGTAAAGTATTTTAATAGGATTTAGACCATCGAAACGAACTATTTTAGAAGCCTGAGAAAGATAATCTTTGGAATTAGCACGCAATTCTTCTTGAGTAAAGAATTTCTCTCGTGTTTGCTTTTTCCCAGTTGGATCTCCTGCTTGACCAGTCCCATCACCAATGAGAAAAATAACTTCATGGCCAAGGTCTTGCCATTGTCTATGCTTACGAAAACCCACCATATGGCCAAGGTGTAATTTGATACCCGTAGGATCAAAACCTTGATATAATTTTAATTTCTTACCAGAAAACAACTCTTTTTCTAGCGCTTCTTTAGAAGGATATATTTTATCAACTCCTCTAGTAAGCAACTCTTCAATTTTACTTGCCCCGCCACTGCGGAGGTCTTCTTGTTTCACCAATTTCATACTCGGATTCTAACATATTTACTGCTATAATTGAAAGAATGAAAAAATTACACCAAAATCGTAGATTTTGGAAAAATATAATATTATTTACTGCTGGCAGTATGGCTTTAATTGTGGGAATAGTTATTATTTGGCTTTCATCTTTAAAGATTCCAGACTTTCATTCATTTGAAGGTAGAATAGTTAGTAACTCAACTAAAATATATGACAAAACAGGTAAAGTTTTGCTTTACGACATACACCAGGATACAAAAAGAACAGACATCTCTGGAGATTTGATGGGTATAAATATAAAAAATGCCACAGTGGCGATTGAAGACTCAGAATTTTACAACCATGGCGGAATAAAATTCACCGCAATTATTCGTGCAGTGCTATCTAATTTTTTCAGCACAGGACGTACGCAAGGCGGTTCTACTATAACCCAACAACTAGTAAAAAATACCCTCCTAACTTCAGAAAAATCTTACACCAGAAAAATAAAAGAATGGGTGTTGTCAATTAAAATTGATAATTCTATCCCGAAAGAAAAAATTTTAGAATATTATCTAAATGAAGCGCCCTATGGGGGAACTATATATGGGATAAAAGAAGCAAGTAATACTTATTTCGGGAAAGAACCGCTTGATTTGACACTCGCAGAGGCGGCCTGTCTGGCTTCAATTCCTCAATCACCAACCACCCTGTCTCCGTACGGAAAAAATAAGGACAAGTTGGAGGCTAGAAAAAATTTGGTACTTTCCAGAATGTTGGAACTCAAATTTATTTCAAAAGAAGATTACGATAACGCAAAAAGGGAAATGGTAACTTTTGTTCCACAGGCCATGGGTGGAATAAGAGCACCTCATTTTGTTTTCTTTATTAAAGATTACTTAGAGCAAAAGTACGGTAAAGAAATGGTAGAAAAAGGTGGACTAAAAGTAACCACAACGCTTGATTACAATCTGCAACAAAAGGGTGAGCAAATCGTAAAAGACGGCGCTTTGCAAAACGAGAAAGATTGGAATGGAAAAAACGCCAGCTTGGTAGCGATAGACCCAAAAACAGGACAAATATTAACAATGGTGGGTTCTCGAAATTATTTTGATAAAGAAATAGATGGAAACTTCAACATAGCAACTGCATCGAGACAACCAGGTTCCTCTTTCAAGCCATTTATTTACGCTACAGCCTTCAACAAGGGGTTTACACCTGACACAGTACTCTTTGATCTACCTACAGAATTTCAGAGCACCTGTGACGCTTATAGCAAAGCACTGCCTGGACGAGACCCGAAGAATTGTTACATGCCCGATAATTACGATGGCAAATTCCGTGGTCCAATAGCTCTGCGGGATGCATTAGCACAATCAATCAACATACCAGCAATAAAACTTTTTTATTTAGCGGGACTGCCAGAATCACTCAAAACAGCTCAAGACATGGGCATAACCACTCTGGGTGAAACTGGACTCTATGGACTAACTCTAGTTATAGGGGGTGGCGAAGTATCGTTACTTGATATAACTTCAGCTTATGGGGTTTTTGGGAATAGTGGAGTCAGGAATCCTCATACTGGAATATTAAAGGTGGAAGACGGAAATGGTAAAATTTTAGAAGAATTTAGCCCACACCCCCAAGAAGTATTATCAAAAAACACAGCACTTACTGTAACTGATATTCTTTCGGATGAAAAAGCTCGTCAACCAACTTTTGGATTTCATTCAGTGCTTTATATACCTGGAAAAGATGTCGCTGTAAAAACTGGAACCACAAACAGCAACAGAGATGCTTGGACTGTGGGTTATAATCCTTCGATTGCAGTAGGTGTGTGGGCTGGTAATAATGAAAATACACCTATGAAAAAGGGTGGAGCTGCTGTGGCAGGACCAATATGGAATAAATTTATAAATGAAGCACTGAAAACCCTACCAGATGATAAATTTGAAAAACCAAACCTTGAAATTGATCCAAAAATAATAAAGCCGGTACTTCGTGGAATCTGGCAAGGGAATGATAATTTCTTTATAGATAAAATTTCTGGTAAATTAGCAACTGAAAATACACCAAAGGAAACAACTATGGAGAAAGTAATAACTAATGTGCATTCGATTCTTTATTGGGTGGACAAGAAAAATCCAACTGGACCAACACCAACAAATCCATCAAGTGATTCACAGTTTGAACACTGGGAGACACCCATACAAGCATGGTGGGCACAAAATAGTGCAAAATATGTAATAATCACAGAAAATAATAGACCGACCATGTTAGATGATATACATATAGTAGCTCTAAAACCTGTTGTATCAATTATCGAACCAAATATAAAAAATATTTATTCATCGAATCAAAAAATAACTCTAAAAATTACAAGCTCAGGACCTTATCCCCTTCTTAAAGTAGACGTGTTTATAAATGAAACTTATCTTGGGACATCTCAGTATCCATTTTCATTTTCATTTATTCCTAAAGATCTAGACAACTTAAAAAGAGAAAACGAATTGAAAATAGTGGCTTACGATAGTGTTTATAATAGAAATGAAACTAGTATGACATTTATAGTACAACAATAGCTTTATCTATTCATCGGCATTATAAGATAAATAAAGGAAGTGTCAGAAACTGGTGATATAACAAGTGGACTTAGTGAACCAGAGAGTCTTATGGATATACTATCTGTGGTTATTGATTGAAAGCAATCTAGAAAATACTTGTAGTTAAAGCCAAGCTCAATGGATTCTCCAGTCATTGCAGCATCTACATATGTTTTATTTTCCCCAATATCATTGTGAGCAGAAGAAAGTTCGAAAACCTTTTCCTTTGGTGATATTTTAAGATTTACTTGATTAAATTTATCTGAGAAAATATTTGAAAGCTTAAGAGAGTTTAATAAGTCTTGTTTAAGTAATACTGCGTTGGTGGTAGAATTTTTAGGAATAATTTGACGATAATCCGGAAAGATTCCATCTATAATGCGTGAAGTTAAATATATATTTTCTGCTGAAAAAGAGATTTGGTTTTTATTAAAACATACTGTTATTAAAGATGGGGATTCCCCGAATACCCGAAGTATCTCAGCAATATTTTTAAAAGGAATAAGTATGCCAGAAATTTCCGGAAATCCTTTCACTTTTATTTTTTTCTCAGCCAATCTAAATGAATCCGTGGAAACAAAAACTAGACTGTCTTCATCGGTATAAATAAAAACACTTGAAATCTCGGGCTTTATATCAGAAACTGAAGAACTATAACAAACAGACTTTATACCATCTATTAATTTTTTAGAATCTATGTCAAAACTTACACCCACAACCCTTGGGATCGTTGGAAAATCATCGTGTGGTTGACCTTTTAGTTTTATTTTACTTTTCTTTGTTTGAATAAATAAATTACCATCCATGCTTTCCAAAAGGACATTTTCATTTTGAAAAACATTAGAGAAAATTCCATTCAAAATAGCTCCAGAAATAGCCACAATACCCTCTTTTTCTACTTTGGTTGGAATTTCTACTTCTATACCCAGACTTAGGTTGGTGGCTCTGAGTTTTAATGACTTACCAGAAGCAATCAGAAGTATAGAGTTTAAAACGGGTAGTGTTAGATTTTTACCAGTTATTTTCTCCACTTGAGAAATTCTATTTTTAATTTCTTCTATTTTGCATTCTAGTTTCATGTGTTTATATTGTTTATATTTAATTTATTAATATTATTAAGTGTGTTGATAAGTGTATAACTCAGGATATTATTAATTTATAAAGTTATTTATGTTGTTTCTAATTTAATTTAAGTCTAATAACTTCTAACTACTTAAACATAATTCTTATTTGCTCTAATTCTTGTAAAAGTTGTGGGTCGTTTTTCAGATCGTTTTTAATCTTTAAACAAGAGTGGATTACTGTTGTATGATCTTTTCCACCAAGCTTTTGTCCAATTAAGGGGTAAGAGACATTGAAATCTTCTCGAAGTAGATACATTACTACTTGTCTTGCTTTCACAATTTCTTTCTTTCTGGTTTTTTCATAAACGGATGCCTCTTCGAGCTTGTAATGTTCACTTACTATTTTAACAATATCTTTTATGGCCATATTTTTCTTTGGTCGCATATTGTTTTTTAGTAAGTTTTTAACCTCTGCTAAAGTTAAAGGCTTATTTTTCAAGCGATATTGGCAAACTAGTGTGTTTAAACTTCCTTCAAGCTCGCGGATGTTACCATCAACAGCAGAAGCTATGTATTCTACGATTTCCTTATCAAAATCAATATTTTGTTCTTGTAATTTTACCTTTAAAATTGCAAGACGAGATTCATATTCAGGTTGGGATATATCCACAATCATTCCAGCTGCAAAACGAGATTTTAAGCGATCCGCTAGCTCTGGTATGTAATTTGGGTGCTTATCAGAGGAAAAAATAATCTGTTTGTTGTTTTCGTGGAATGTGTTAAATGTGTGGAAAAGCTCTTCTTGAATTTTCTCCATTTTTCCAATGAATTGTATGTCATCTATGATCAGTAGATCATACTTTCGATACTTTTCTTTAAAAGAATTTGCCTTATTGCTTTGCAGTGAGCTTATAAAATCGGTTGCAAACTTCTCCAAAGTCATATAATGGGCCTTTTTGTTTGGGTATTTATCTTTTATTGAGTTTCCCACTGCTTGGATTAGGTGAGTTTTACCAAGTCCAGTACCCCCGTAAATAAAAAATGGGTTGTATTTAGTTCCCGGATTGTCTATTATCGCCTGGGAAGCCGCATAAGCTAGCTCGTTGAATCCTCCGACGATAAAAGAGTTAAAGTGGTACTTTGGGTTTAAGTTGTCCTCCGGGCTTATATATAGATCCTTAAGGGGTAATTCTTTGTTTACGCGAGCTTCACTAGTTATTGGTGCTTCTTCTTTATCCACATCCCCCATATTTTCCACTTTAGAAATAGTATATTCTACTGCACGCATATTCTCATATGCGCTCGCAATAGTTTTAGTAATGAGTTTGTGGTATTTATTTATGAGCCAATCACGTACAAATTCATTTGGTACCCCAATATAAATAATGCCCGTATCCTCCTTTATAATAGCTGTATTTTTAAACCAAGTGCTGAAATTTGCTTTTGACATACCTGCCTCTATTTCTACTAGACAGTTTTTCCAAAGTTGTTTCAGATTCATTGCTCCATATTATACTATTTAGCTTTTAAATAAAACTTGTGGAAACTTATTAACTATGTTGATAAGCTGTGGATAAATAACCTCTCCCCGCCCCTCTCCTGTCAGGAGAGGGCGAAGGTTGAGGTGAATTTGATTTATTCTCGATAATATTATAGACTGTATCACATGTCATTTACATATAAACCTAAAAAAAGGAAAAGAGCTCGAAGCCATGGATTTTTGGTTCGATCTAGAATTAAGACTGGTAAACAAGTCTTAAAAAGGAGACGCCAAAAAGGCCGAAAGAAGCTTAGCGTCTAATTGTTCTTAACCCTCTCTTATAAGGGTCTTGTTATGTTGCCTAAAAAGAATAGAGCACTTACTAAAGAAGTAGAACAAATCTTTAAAGAAGGTAGAATTTTAAATTCTCCAAATCTATCTTTTCGTTATATAAAGAACAATACCAAAGAAGTGAAAATTTCCTGTTTAGCATCTAAAAGTGTGGTCAAACTTGCAGTCAAAAGGAATTTACTCAGAAGGCTTGGATATAAGGTTTTAGAGAAAAATATTCAGCTATCCCCTCTTGGAATTACAGGTGTTTTGGTTTTTAAAAAATATCAAGATGACATTTTAATACTTTCTAATGAAATTAAAAATATTTTCAGTAAAATTAATTAATTTTTATCAGAAAAGAATTAGTCCAATTCTGAAACCTACTTGCGTGTTTTATCCTACTTGTTCTGAATATACCAAACAAGCCATAGAAAAATATGGGTTACTCAAAGGTTCTTATTTAGGTTTTCGCAGAATTTTGCATTGCCACCCATGGCAAAAAAATCATATTGACCCACTTCTTTAAGAAAATGTACAATTGCACAAATTTTACATTCCTGCGCCCTTCTCGGATTACCGAGTGGGACCCTCGGAAGTGTAAAATTTGTGCAATTGTACATTTTCTCGCATTTTCTCGCATTTTCATATAGAATTGGACTATGATTCATGATATTTGGAATGTCTTTTTATATAAACCTCTAATAAACGCATTGGCTTTTTTAGTTTCAGTTATACCGGGTGGCGACATTGGTCTATCAGTAATAATACTTACTATTTTAGTTAAACTTCTCCTCTTCCCTTTTTCTCAGAAATCTATCAAAAATCAGGCAGCAATGACGATGCTTGCTCCAGAAATTGATAAAATTAAGAAAAGTGGAGCTAGTAAAGAAGAACAAGCGAGGTTAACCTTTGAACTTTACAAAAAACACAAAACCAATCCTTTTTCCGGTTGCCTTTTAGTTTTAATCCAGATCCCTATTATTTTTGCTCTTTACTATGTATTTTTCAAAGGTATTGCTTTCGATGGAAGCCTACTCTATTCCTTTATTCACATACCAACAGAAACAAACATGATTTTCCTGGGCTTTATAGATTTAGGTGCTAAAAGTTTACTTTTGGCGCTCTTGGCGGGTGTGTCGCAATATCTTCAAGCACATTTTATGCCAAAACCTACAGTTTCTGCTACTCCTGGTGGATCTTTTCAAGAGAGTTTCACTAAAAGCATGCAGATGCAGATGAAGTATGTTTTCCCAATTCTCATTACTTGGATTGCTTACAGTATTTCTGGTGCAGTTGCATTATATTGGATAACGAGTAATATTTTCTCTGTAGGCCAGCAGATTTATGTTAATAGGACCGAAAAGAAGGTTTTAGATAAGGAAGTTGAGGTTTTAATTAGTAAAAAGTAGATATGGATAAGTCAAAGATACAAAATTTAATAAAAGAGTTGGTTGAGAAAACTGGGGTTGTGGTAAAAGATATTGTCATTACTCCTGATGGTGCAGACAGCACCTGGTTCTCAGTCGAGGTCAATGAACCGCACTTTTTTATAGGTCATGATGGTGAAGCTTTGTACGCCCTAAATCATCTTGTTCGTAGAATGATTGAGGTTGATATAACAGATAAAGTAAAAGATCCAGAATCTAATTCCTCCAATATTTTAATTGATATTAATGGTTTTCAAAAAAAGCGTGTAGAAAACGTCCGAGCCGTGGCTCACATGATGGGAGAAAGGGCACGATATTTCAAATCAAGCATTGAAGTTGATCCGATGTCAGCTTTTGAACGTCGTATTGTACACGAATTCCTCTCTGGTGCGACAGATCTTAAAACTGAGTCAACAGGTATGGGCCTTTCTCGCCGAGTGGTGATAAAATATACGGGCTCTATTTAAAAAATTAAGAAATCAAACTTTTTCCGGTACGAATTTTTCGAAGCTTGAAAAATTCTGAAGTTCTCGGCTCGTCAGCCTACGAAACCCCTTCAAAAGTTTATTTCTTAATTTTTTTTACTTAAGATCCAGCTTCCAAAGAAAAGAATCTTTTTTGTTTACGAAAAATAGGTAATTTTCGTTTTCATCTAGGGTGAGTTTGGTTCCATCTATGGCTGTCCCACCTTTTTCATCTACTGGGTCCAAGATTGTTGTAGTGTTGCCAGTTTTTACATCTATTTTCCAAAATTGATCATCAAAAGTTGTTACCCCTTGATACCAAGCGTCTGGATATAAATTTCCTTCAACCGTTATCGGTACAGCACAATATATAAAGTCCCCTGTTTTATTCCAGACACATTTTTCTGGAAGTGTTTTTAATCCTAGTTTCTCTGAGCTTCTTTTGTCAATATTGTAAATATTCAAAGACAGTTTATCATCGCCGTAGAGGATCGATTTACTATTTGGGCCACCTAAAGTCGTGAGTCCGTTGATGTCGCCCAAGATTTTACTTAAATTGCTTCCGCTCGAATTCATCGTATAAACATATCCAGGGATATTCGCAGAAGGTTTGGTTGTAAGATTTATCAGGCTACTATTTGGCCAAACTGACAACCATTCAGTAAAAGGAGAATCAAAAATTTGAGTTTTCTTGTTGTCTGTAAAATTTAAAATTGTTCCCACAACACCATTTTCATCCTCAAACAAGTAGAAAATTTTTGAACCATCAGGCGATACGCTGGCATCTTTTACATTATTTGGCAAAAAGGAGCCTTTAACTTCGTTGTTTATGGTTGTGTCCCCTCCTAGTAATTCTTTTGGTAAAGCTCCAACGAAGGTTTCTATCGTCTCATCATTAGATTTTAAATATCGCATAACTACAGAATTCCCGCGGTTGCCAAAATAAGCATCATACACTTTTGGGATTACAGTTTTAGAGAATTTTCTTTCTTGGATTTTATCTACAAATGTTTGGTAGATGTTACCGTTAGATCTTGCCACATACCTCAAAGCCAAGACGAATTCAGTGAGTGGTGCAGTCGGGGTAACTTTTGTCGATTTTTTTGCTGTCGGTGTGGTAGGAGTTTCACCACCCGGAACCCCCTCCTCCACAAGGAGGGGGGCTACGGGTACGTCCTTGAGCCTTTCTTTAGTGAATACAGTGAATCCAGCTACAGGCATACTAGAAACCTTCATTAGTTTGGTTTGTTCTGGTGCAGTCGGTGGCTGGTATCCAGAGACATCTACTGGAGGCTTGGTGACTGGAGGTGTGGGCTTTGTTCCAAAAGGATTAAATTGTGAGAAAAAGTTTGTCCCTATGCCAGGATCTGTCGGGGTGGTTGTGTCTTTTCGTAGATACAGAAATCCTAAAACAGCAATTATTACGATGACCAGAATTATTATTAAAAGTATAAAATTTCTTTTTGACATAAAATTACCAGTTTGGTGTTCCATTAGACTGAGTGCACGGTTTTATTATCGGATAACCGTCTGTCGTTTCTCTTTGTATACATTCTTCTTGAGTCGTAAAAGGTCCAGCAATTATATTCATTCCACTAGGACTTTGAGGTTTGAAGTACCAACTTCCTTGTGTTGTAGCTCCAGTAGCAGGCCGGCTATTTGTTTCTGGCGGCTGACTATTTCCACCAGATGTATTTGCTGTCCATGTCCCCTTTAATCTATCACACAGTTCTTTGCTATCGTTTATGGTAAAATTTATATTTTCAATTTTATAAGAACAACTTCCTATTGTTTCTGGTTGTTTATTATTAACAATAAGATCTCCTTGTGATGCGGGTAGGGTGACATTTGTCGATGTTGGTTTTATATCTGATTTGAGCAGATCGGGATTTATCGTAAAAAGAAGCGCATAGGCACCTAGGGCTATGATGAGGCCCAGTAGTGCATGTTCAATCCTCTCCTTGCCGGATTCTTTGGTGTGGGCGAGCTCACTCGTCATATACTCCATACCTCCTACCACTATCATCACTACGGCTAAAACTGCACACAAGCCGATGAATATCTTTATCATTAAGTTTAGATATGCAACCAAGCCGCTAGTGGCATCAAAGGTCTTGAGAGTCTTTGTAGTTGGGTCACATCCTGCATCTTTACTTGGCTCGCAAGGCAGTGGAGCCAAAAATTGGTATGTAGAATTTACAGGAGCCGTTACTCCGCCAGCCCCCCCTCCTGTACTCGGGGTCGTTCCATTTAATGATATTGATGTCCATGTTCCGCCTAATCGTGTTTTACATCGCGTTTCAGTGTCACTTGGAGCTTCGAGTCTACTGTTACTACGGTTGTTTGCTGTGTACATACAAGTTGTCCAAGATATTGGCGATGGTCTTGCCCTACAAGCCGCTTCAGTTTCTATTTCTGTTGGTGTGTTTCTAACTGTCCCCCTTACAATATAATTGTAAGTACAAGTTCCCTGTGGAGCAGCTTGGGCATCCACTTTTATCATCGGCACAAAAAATCCGATTAATGCAACAAGTATAAGAATGTATTTTACGTATTTCATATTTTAAAAACTTATTTCTATCTCATTATTAGCCGTCTGGAAAATTTTATACTTATTTGTAATTTCAAGCTTGAGCTTCGATCTTCCAGAGACTCCACTCTGTGCTTGCAGTGGCATTAGGTTTTTCCTAAAGCTTGCCAAATTTACTCTTTCATCATTGATGAACCAGTCCCACACTAAAAGTGGATTCAGCAGTTGTTTTGGTGAAATAAAATAAGGCACTACTTGCACTACCTCACTCCCCTCTATTTTGTGCTCATTTAGAAGTGTTTGTTCCCAAATTGTCCCTAGCTTGTTGTCGTTTTTATAAAACAATATTTTTGGCGTTGATATGCCTATGTATATGTTTTCCTCGGAGGAAAACTTTTGGTCTATAGTTGAAGCGATGACGGATACATTGTTTGAATCGTCTAAATAATCACCAACATAACTAAAAGAATTTTTTCCGTAACCAGAGCCATCTACATTGTTCGTATAATCTTTTTTCCAAGAGTAGATCATATTTTTTGGATCACTTAACAGAGAGCCGGTTCTTATTTCTGGCATAGCAGTCACCCTCACTTCACTATCAGCTGTCGGTAGAGCCTTGCCCTTATAGAAAGGCGGGACATAAGAGTCCATGGCTTGCCATAGTAATATCATTACAGAAGGCTGTATTAATATATTTTTCTCGATGGGTCCGTCTGGTAAGTATAACGTGGCTACCACATTTATCTCCCCTCCAGCCGCAGGCGCGGTGGTGGAAAATGATTTTTTCCCAATTTCTGAAATGATAACTTTGCCAGCTATTGACCAAGATATTTGGGCGCTGTCTAAATTATACGCATAGCTTTTTAGGGTTATGGTTACATTTGCGTTAGGATTTGGATTCGGAGGCACCATGCTAACCAAGATGCTATCAGTAGGAGTAGCGTCTGCCTTTTGTATAGGAATTAATCCAAATACTGCAAATATGGTGATTAAATATAATGTTAAGAATTTTAATCGCATAATTTAATTATACTCTAATTACATTACTTTCTAAAGCTCTCAACAAGGACGGTTCTTTGGGAAACTCTCTTAAGAACCGTCCTTAAATTCTACTTTTTCTCTGTCTGTGCCGCCTCCTGCTCTTCCTTTGCTTTTCTGTTTGATAGTATTTGTGAAGGATCCGAGGTGATGATCTGATCTTCAGTATAAGATGCAATGATTTTGATGGCGACATGTTTCAAACCGGCGAAAAATATCCCTTCCCCTACTCCTGACTCTAAAAGTAAATATTTCTCCTCATCAGTTAGGTTAAAGGTTTTTTGTAAAACATCAATAGTTGTAGGTGATTGTTTTAGGAGTAGCTGAATAGAAGAGTTTGTAACTATAGGTACACCATATGGGGATTTCATAAAGTCTGCCGCATCTTGGGTGATGGTGGCAAGTCCCAGATAGTATTTTCTGCCTCTTTTGGCAATAGAATATAGGAAAGACGCAGTATCTTCTGATTTCATCATCCACCAAGCTTCATCGACAATTAGCAGGCGCTTTTTGAGGTTCTTGCGTATCGCATTCCAGATGAAATGCATAATAATGTACATTGCCACTGGTTTTAGTTCGTCTTCCATATCACGAACAGAAAAAACAACAAATTTTTTGTTTATATCCACGTTACTTGGTCGATTTAAAAATGTTGACCAAGAGCCGCGAGTATATTTAGCCAAACGTTGCACTACAGAATCACTGCCGTCCATACCTGTCAGCACCATTTCAAAATCAGAAAGAAGTGGAGGTTCAATATTTGAGAAATCTGATTCTGGGGTAATGTCTTTTATCGCATAAGTCTCTGAAATTGCTCGGTCCACCATCGAATCCTCTTCTGGTGTGAGCCCACCCAACATCAATCGGAAAAGTCCCACAAGGTTGATAATGTTTGATCGCAAGACGTCTTCTGCTGTTTCATCTTCACGCGGTATCGGCAGGTCAAAAGGGTTCATGTGGTGGTATGAAGAAAGAGAAATGTTGAAATATCTTCCACCGATAGCTTCTGCCAAGAATTCATATTCTTTTTCTGGATCTATGACGATGACATCGATATCAAACATCAAAGATCTCAAGATTTCTAGTTTTATGGCGTAGGATTTACCCGAACCAGACTTTGCAAAAGTTACAGAGTTGTAGTTCTCAAGAGAAAATCGATCAAAGATAACCAAACTAGAATTATGTCTGTTGATACCATAGAGTATTCCCTTGTCTGAAGTTAGGTCAAAAGAAATAAATGGGAAAACACTCGAAAGAGGCTCAGAATTCAACTTCTGGTGGATATTTAGTAGGTCGGTATTAATAGGTATAACACTCTTAAATCCATCTTCTTGTTGGAAAAGCGCTGGCTTTATATATATGAGTTTTGATTCGAGCATTGACTTGATCTCGCTCTCTATTTTGAAGAGCTCTAAATCATTATCTGCATAGATAGTAATGTAAATACCAACGTCAAACATTTTTTCCTGTGATTGACTTAGATTATCACGCAGACCTTCCAAATCTTGGTATGAAGTGTCGAGTATTGGATCACGCACCATTCCCTTCCCTTCGCGTGCATTTATCTGGCTCTGTATTTCTGCTACCTTTTTTTGAAATTGTCGGAGTATTACGGAAGTATCTATCGGATGCACAAAAATTGAAATATCAAAAACTTTATCTAAGTTAATTATTGGAGACAACCAATTATCGCTTAAGTATCGCGGGTAAGATATTATGAAAAAGGTACGAGCTATTTTATCCCCTAGGTTTAAGGATTTTGGTTCGATCTTGAGGGCAGATGGAGATATGACATCCTGGAGTTCTAGGCTGGCTGATTCATATATTTGTTCTGGTTGAACGGCTAAAATAGAGGCGCGTGTTTCCAGAGAAGAATATGCACTTCCATTAAGTCCCGTATTTTTCTTTTTAAATAATTTATCAAAAAATCCCATAATTTTGTTGCGAGCTAGGCAAGACCTAACATGTTAGGTCTTGCCTAGCTTACTTATTCTAATTTAATCTTGCCTTCTACTTCTCCTGGATTGAAGACTTTATAAAATACTTCTACGACTTCTTCCGTGCCGAGCTGGGCTGATTTTATGCCACAACGGCTCAGTCCTTGTTGGATCACGCTCACCCTCTCTTCGAGCTGGGACCTCTTTTCTTCGAAATCTTCCTGTTTTGCTATTTCTGCCTCTTCTTTATTTCTTCTTGAAAAAAATCTTTTGAATAGGCTCGAATTTGATTTAAAGACAGTGTGAGTATACGGCACCACCACAAAAAAACTTTTTGTCATTATGCTGACTGATTCGGTGAAATTCCGAATGAATTCGATGTACTCTTTGGTTTGTAACTTGAGTAATGGTTCGTTTTGTATCTTCATTCTGCTTTCTAAAAGTAAAAGATATGGTCGGATGTCTAGCCTTCTACTTTGTACTGATATCTGTATAGTGAAATCTAATGTATTAAGAAAGCTTTGGAATTGCAGTATCGTTGCTTTTTGTTCGTCGCTTGACTTCAGTGATAAGTTTACTGAATTAGCAAGCACAATAGCCCTTAGACTGCCGTCTTTTAGCACGATTATTCCATCGCGTACTTCCTTGATCGGGACAAACTCTTGAGTTGCTTTTGCGTTTAATGCCATATTATTTATTTCTTCCCTGTTTATTTAAATCAAGTACATCTAAACTCCAAGCCAAATCTCTCAACTTATTTCCTCCTAGTCTTACTGTGTCTCTATTTATTATCCTTTCCGCATTCTCTCTTTCTTGCTCTTTTGTATTAACCTTATTCTTGCGTCTTTTCCAAATATACAGCTTACTTTGAATAAGATAACCAAATCCTGCCTCGATCATTTCAATGAAAGGTTTATTGTTGGGTCTGTATCGTGCAAGTGCGATAGACAGTCCCGCTACAGCCAAAATGGGTATGGCGCCCAAGGTGAGTCCAAGTAGTTTATAAATTATAAAACACAAGCCAGCTCCACCCGCCAAATAGACGAACTCTTTGAAAGTGAATGGGCCGAATATCTTGTCTTCTATTTCTAAAAATTGTGGAACCTTAAACTGCATGGATTATGAATTACAAATTAATAATTACGAATTATCAACCAGCTACTTCATTATAGAACATTTACTCCGGTATTTCTCGGTACGGGTCTGCTTTACCACCCAAACTCTTTCCACTTGAAGATGAAGACTGTAAGTTTGGTAATGAATGGCTCGTTTCTGCTGCCCCGATCTTTATAGAACCAGCCAATTTTTGGGACAATATCATGTCAACCCTTTTTTCACTCACTGTTGAGGTTTCTGTTTTTGGTGTGTTGGTTTGAACAAAAGCTTTCTGTATTGGGACAATTTTAATTTCTTCCACTTTTTTAAGTATTTCTTCTTTGTTTATTACTGGTTGCTGTCTTCCTGTGATCTCTAATTTTTCGGGCACAATCTCGATGCCGTGCTCATTTAGTATGGCTGTATCCCTTTTATTTTCAAAAATTAAAGCCTCTTCTTGTTTAGTTGTGTCTCGATCTCTTTCGAGCACCTCTTTCCTTTCAGTGTTTCTGACTAAAGCCTCTCGTATTTTTTTAAATATTTGATCGTTGAGCTCATTTACCAATTTTCTCACTGTTTCTGGCGCTATCCCTAGATTGGCTTTTAGAAAATTTTCAAAAGCATCGGGCTTGATAGAGCCAACTGTTAGATCAGTGACGGCTGTTTCTAGGATGCCCATCTGTGCCACATTTAGATTGTATTCCTTGCCAGCATTGTAGAGTGTCTCCTGATAATTTGATTCTTTAATTATATTTTTGATTTCTGTTGGCAGTTTATCGAAACGTGGGTCTAAATCTGAGCCCACATAGGGCGCCTCCCCTGATTCTGCACTCTTATTAGCCTCAAAAGCCTGAGAGAGTTGCGGGCGGATAGTTTTCAAGATTGATTCTTCTATTTCCACTAGCATTCTGTCTGTGGAGTCTGTCGACAATCCTAATTCTTTGGTTAAAACTTCTTCATATTCCACAGGGTGGATGATACCAAGCAACACCAAGGTCGTCTCTGTGCCCAAGGTCTCTGTCTGCTTGTCATTTAGACCATATTTTCGGCTGATTATCCTGAGAGTTTCGAGCCATTTCATACTAGAAAACAACACCTGCACACTCGGTGGAAGTTTTGAATAATATAAAGCTATTTTTTGTTGTAATTCTATTTTATCCATTTTGTGTTTAACTTCTCACTATTCCTAATGATGTCCTCCGCCACCCTTTCCATCTTCTTTCTTTTCTTCACCAACATGAGAAAGATCAACACTTATTTTAGCACTCTTCAGCGCATCTGTAAGAGTGTTCCCCAAGTCTTTAAAGAAGCTTCCTTGTCCTTCACCGTGATTTATTTCCGCTGTTTTAAGTCCACCACGCATGCCCATGGCTACAGCAGCCATTAAGCCAATAGTAAGCTTATTAAAACCAGTGCTTTGTTCACTTGCTATGAGTTTGGCGATATTTCTGACGTCATAGCTTCCAGTTCTCGAAGCTTGCATTAGAGTACTAACCACACCCTGCTTGATTTTTGACTCTGTGATTGTTTGTATAGAGCCATGAGATATTGCAGCTCTTTGTGTTGGTGTCATAGTAGTTAAACTAGCAGTTAAAGCTGTTTTAGCGTCGTCACTTAATTCTGAGAATTTTTGTTTATTTCCATAGTCATAAGCTTGCAGTACTGGTTGACCATTTTGCATCACTGGTTGATTATTTGCACCTCTTACTGGAACTTGTATTGGAATTTTGTTTCTTGTTAAAATATCTTGATCAATTCTATTTTGAACCTTAATTCTTTCAGGCCCAGAAAGTTTCTCATAACTCCTTCCTTGGTAAAGTGTGTTTGCAGTTTCATCTAATGTGTGTCTTGCGTGAGCTGCGCCTTCTACGTGTGTTTGATCGTCATTTATTTTACTACCTACCCAGTTCTGTATATTTTCAGAAGTAAATCTTCCTATTCCCAACTGCGCCATTTTTCCTGCACCTAGGTCTATTCCGGCTTTCATTTTAGCTATTTTGCTTGCAGTAGGATTATTAAGTATATTACTATTTGCTGCTATTCTATTAGCTGCTGTATCCCCAGTTGATGCTCCTTTCATGAAGGCTCCAACACTACCCCTCAACAGAGCTGCCCCACCCAGAGCTGCCCCACCGACAGCGAGTCCTGCAGCCATTTTTCCTGCACCTATTACCATTCCTCCCAACTCTCCTGACGCATCCTTGGCAAATTTTGTCGCCCTGTTAAGAAGAATCAATATTACTAATGATGGCAATATTATGAGTACCATTGCTTCAAGTGTTCCTTGATTGTCATAGGTTCTGTCCATGAAAGTCTGAAATAGGTTTGTATTTATTAATTTAAATATTAAATACAAGAAGAACATAAATACTGGTGCCATGAATGAAAGTTTCAGTAAACGTTTTAACCATTCATCCCAACCTATACTAGGAATCCCACTTAATTTTGGTAATGTAAAAGACATAAAAGCAAAAGGAGAAAAGATAATCAATATCCAAAGCTCAATCAATCTGCTCAAAAAACTCATGCCAGCTACGAAAAAGCAATATGCGGCAAAAAACATCACTAATCCAGCACTAATAATAATTCCAATCATCAATCCTGGTGGAACTTTGTCGGTAGTTATAAATAAACCCACTACTTTGGATACTCCATATCCAACACCAGCCCCTATTGCTGTTCCCACTATTGGGAAAAAGGCACTTCCTATATATGCCCCTCCTGCTACATAACCAGCAGTGCCTAATGTGCCTACACCCACTGACTGGGTTTTTTCCTTGGCTTTCTTAAAGAATTCTGCAGTCATTAATCTAGTGGGGTCAAAAGCGGACACCATTGCCCCCGTAAAATCTTTTTCTTGCACTCCTATTTTGTTAACATTAGTGGATGGTATGTAATCATTTGTTTTCGAGTCAATTTTATTGTAAAAAACTAACGCCAGAATATTAGAACTGTCGATAACTACTTTAGCGAAGAACATCGAAAAGTTTATCAATAATGCCATGACTATCACCTGAACTATTATTTTTTTAGTTTCGTGACCTAGCCCCAAGATTGTTTGAATAGCTACATAGAGCAAGATAAGTATAAAGAAAATATTTGAAAGGTCTCGAACAACTGTCCACGATTCAGCAACAAAAGAAGCATTATACAATGGGCTACTTAATGTAAGAGATAAAAGTATGTTAAATAATTTTGCTACTAAAGTAAGCAATAAAGATGGAAGAACGTAAAATAAATAATAAGTTATTTTTACTAGACAATCTTCCACGTTTCCTGTAACGAGATTTAAACAACTTCCATTGTTGTCCGCTAGTGCAGAGCCTCCAGTTGTTGTTAATGTTAATGTTTGTTTGGGTGTTGCTGGTGTCCCCGCAGCAGGTGGAGCATTCGTTGCTGGCGGCTGAACAGCTGGTGGCGTTCCACCCGCCGCTGGTGCTCCTCCTGCTGGTGGGTTTACTGGGGCTCCTGCCTCTTGCGCATACACTTGCACCATCGGAGCAAAGAGCCCGACCATGATGATGAGTACTAGGAAGTATGGGATTAGTTTGGTAATTGTTTTGCTCATTTTTACTAAAAAAACTTTATGAACTTTTTACTTTGAAACCCGTTTATATTTTAGCACTATTTTATCCTATTTGACATTTATTTCCGGTTTGCTATACTTTACTTACAAATGGCTTCGGCCCTCCTCCACGAAAGTGGAGGTAAACAAAGAAAAAATCAGGCAAGCAATTGCCTGATTTTTTCTTTGAGGATATCAAAATCTTTCTCGTTTATCATGCCTATTTTGTATTTTATTCTTTTTGCATCAAATAACTTCAACTGCGAGAGAATCGCGACGCTTACTTCATTATTTAAATTAAAACTAAAATAATATTTCCCCTTTTTTTCTGTATGAGTAAGCGGCACTCCCCAAAATACTTCCTTATTGAATTTTTTAATGATAACAACTGGTCGTAAAAATTCTTGACCTCTTCCGTCTTGTTCAAAACCAACATTCTCTCCAATTGAACAAAATAATATGTCGCGAATCTGAAAATTAAGTCTCTGCCTTTTTCCCTCTATATTATTTTTTATTTTATGCCAGTTAATAAAATCTTTCATTTTAATTCACTTTATGAACTTTAAAACTACTCTCTAATTCACCGTAATCTGAATACCAGTGCTTTTTGGTGGCGTTGAAGAATCCTTCACCACTATTCCTGTTTGCCCTTTTGCCTTACCGGTGATTGTGATTATATTTGAGTTTTGGGGTGTCGTGGAAATCTGTACAGTTGCCACCGTCGTGTTTGGTGGAGTTTCTATACTATAAGGTTTTGTGCCACCTGTTATGGTTATGTTGCGTGATTCATTGGCATTTACTGTGACATTCTGTACGACACTTAAAGCTCCTATGGTGATCAGAACAGTAATAGTTTTGGGTGTAGGGGTCGATGAATCTTTGATTATCATAGTTGTTTGTCCTGTTGCTTTACCAGCGACTGTGAGGTTTGGGCCTGAAATTTGGGCGGTTGCTATCGTGCTGTCTGGTATGGTTTCTATAGCGTAAGGTGCCATACCGCCAGAGATGGTCATGTTGGTTGTCTGGTCAATATTAGCTGAAACATTTGGTGGAGTAACTAATAAAGTTTTGGCATCAATGACTGTGATGCTTGTACTCATAATTTTTACTGGAGAAGATGAATCTTGGATCATAATTACTGTGACACCTTCTTTGATACCCGTGATTTTTAGAGTAGCTGGGGTATCTTGAAAAGCGTTGAAAACTTGGCCGGTCGCTATTCTTACATCTTGTTGGTCGGTAATACGATAGGGTCCTAGACCACCCAATATAGGCACACTCGTCACCTGACCGACATTTGCTGTAATGTTTTCTGGGATGTTTAGATCATCAGGTCCAGTTATTGCAATTTGTACAGTGGTGGTTTTTTTAATTGGGGTAGATGAATCTTCTATTACAATAAAGGTGTTTCCTCTTCCAACACCGTTTACAATCAGATTCGAGCCTGCAAAAGCTACTATGGCTACTGCTTCATTTGGGGGTCTTTGTATTACATAAGGTTCTTGGCCACCAGATATGGTCGCAGTGATTGGAATAGTTAGGTTGGTTGAAATGTTGTGCGGAATAACTACCAAAGCCCCGACGGCATATATCGTGATATCAACTCTAGCCGTTTGTACCACGCTCGATGAATCTTTTATTACAACAAAAGTTTGACCCGGAGTGATACCAGTAACCGTGAGCTTGGGACCAGCAGACCCAGAATTTGATATTTGGACAGTTGCTATTGATGTATTTGGTTGGGGTTGGTTTTGATTAGCACTGCTTACAATCGTATAAGGTCCTGTGCCACCAGATATCATGGTGTTGGTTATTTGACCGACGGTAGCTGAGACATTTTGCGGAATTCGTAAAGTGCTTACTCCTCCAGAAGTTGTGTTTGTGCCACTTAAACTATTTCCATCATAACTCCAGTTGTCATTTGAAGGTGATGGACTTATGGTTTCTGCAAGCCCATTCAAGCCTTTATCTATAAAGTGATTTATCAAAGCATCAAATATAGCAGCCAAGCTGTTTCCTAGTGCCCCATCGAGAGCTGTCGATAGAAAAGGAACATTGAGCGCGCTAAATACTTGGTTTGCCGCTACTGCACCAGGGGTGGTGGATTTTAAGCCACCCGGGCAAGTATTTGTCTCAGTCCATTTAGCTGAGTCGGCACTCACTTGTGTGTTCCATGATGTTTGATATGCGTCATATGCTCTTTGTTTCTCTGCTTCGTATTGTTGTTGTTGAGTTGTCCATGCTTCACTTGGTTCCTCTCCCCCGTCCTCATTACGAGGTACTGGGTTGGATATTGTCGGTTCTTTAAAGTCAAACTTTTGTGGCGTAAAGCTCGGTCTCACAAACTCATTTATGCCATTATTGTATGCAGGGTTTGTTGGACATGTTTGTGGAGACAGGAAGCCCATACCTTGCTGAAGGAGGCCTTGCATTTTTTGCGCTGGCGCTTGTACTGTCCCTTCCAGCTTCCTTGCGAGGTTTGACATTATCGTCGATTCAAATCCGATATAATTATTTTGTGGGTATTGTGTATTTACCAAGAATCCATTCCACCCTCCATAATTGAAGTCATTTCTGTAGCGTTTCAAAAGGTCTGGATCATTTATTACTTTACTCAAACTATATTGCGCATTATCTGCGAGCTGTCTTTTGTAGCTGTTTATTATATTCAATGCGATCTGTTGACCAAAAGGATATTTAAAAGAATCGTAGCCGATCATATCTACCAGATTTCTGATTTCCGATTTGGCTATATCCCTAAAGAAAGAGCTGGGATTTGTTAAAAAAAGTGGTGATCCATGAAAATCAGAATTGATCCAGTTTATGGTGGCTTGGGTCATTCTTGCCAAGACTCTTTTGGCGGCTATTTTCAAGACCTCACGCAGAAGGGTCATTATAAAACTCTTACTATTAGTAAGGGTGTTTGTTAGCGTTGAGGGTACACCTATGGCAGTAAGAGCTTTGGTTGTCCATGTTGGAGGATTTAGTGCGGCATTTAATGCATAGTCTACAACCGGGAGTGTAGCTTCTGCTTTTTTTGGACTAAAAAATACAATAAAAGACGGCATCAGTATGGACATAACCAAAAGTGCAGAAATGGATTTTATTGTTTTATTTTTAGCTATCATTTTATTATCTATTATACCTTGTATTCATTTGGCAGTGAAGTTTCAATCTTATTGTTGTTTAAATTTTTGGGTAACTGTATTTCCAAGGGCATGGATGTCTGTGTCCAATTTGGTAGCATTTTCTGCATACTTGCTGAAACCGCCCAAAGCTACGATGGCGTCATCATCATAAAGTTTTATATCAATCAAATTTTCCACCAATCTTTCTTGCGAATTTATCATATTTAAATGTAGAGAGGAGATGGACTGTGGCACACTTGTCTTTACCATCGTTGTTATCACTTGATTGATTTGTTTAATAATTGGATCAAGTTTTACTAGCACACTAGCATCAACATTGTTTTCATCAATCATAAATTTCTGCAATACCTCGATTATTGTATAATTCCCTGTTGGATATTTCACATAAATCTCGTTTAAAGCATTATTATAATTAATGAAAGCTTGCAGACTGTCATCATTTACGATTTTCATGTCGGAAATCGAATAAACTTTTCTAACGACAGGGTTCTTTATTTTTTCAGCCAAAGAAGCTCCCAATTGGTCTATCGTGGCTTGATCTACTGTGCCATTTTGGCTGGCTGCCGCTATGGTCGCAAAAAGTTCTCTAGAGAATTGGTCAGTCTTTGATAGATTCTCCACAATTGGACTGCTTTCACTTGTTTTTTTGGTGCTATTTGATTCTGTAATTTTCAGCTTGTTTATGGCTTCGCTGTCTGGTATTCCTGGTGTGGTTTCTTTTTTGTTTAGATCTAGCCCATATAAACTCTCTTGCCAATCCAATATTCCATCACCGTCTGTATCTTGATTTATTAAATCCGCCACCGTATTGTTTTCATAAGTTAATCCTTCCCCGTTACTATTTTTTTGGTATGTTTCAATATTTTTAGATAAAAAGTTGGTTTTGTAAAGAAAAAGTAGCACAATAAAAACTACCGCAAAAGCGATCCAAATTATCCTTTTGTACTTGAACCAATTTAATTTGATTATCCTTTAATTGTACCACTAACAAAGGTTTATTTGCCAGCAGTTTATCCCCTACTTAAGATAATCCAATCTTTTAAGGACAAATCCTCGGCTCTTTTGTTTTCATAAGGTGTCAAAGACGGTCTTTGACATATGTCTTTTAGGTTGCCAGAGAGCTTTTTTCTCTTATGGGCAAAGCCTGCTTTGACTATTCCCCAAAACCTTTCTTCTGATTTAGCGAAATCATGTCGCGCACCGTCCATTAAAGCGCGACTCCCCATATTTTCTGTAAAATTCTTTCTTGAAATATTTTTTATGGCAATGATTGCTGAATTCACCTTGGGAGCTGGGCTGAAATATCTTTTATCAACTTTTGCGACCATTTTTGGGGTGCCATATGCTTTAACCGAGATAGATAAAATACTTTCTTTGCCGTTACGAGCCAAAATTCTAGTCGCGACTTCGTGTTGCACCATTAGCACCATCCTCTCTGGCTGGTTTTCTTCTGTTAAAAACTTTTTCAAAATTGCACCAGTGATGTTGTATGGGATGTTTGCGATTAGCTTATAACAAAACAGTTCTGAGCTTTTTGCATGGTCTGGCCGGGAGAGGGACCCGGGGAACCGAGGACCTGAAAAAAGTTCCAGAACTGTTTTGTTAACACTAAATTCTAAAATATCTCCTTGTATTAAAATAAGTGCCCCCGACTTTATTTGTTCGGCGAATTTTTCTTTTAGAAAGAAAATAAGTTCATAGTCTTTTTCTACCGCTATCACCATTTTTGCCTTCTCTAAAAGCTTCTCCGTCAGTGCCCCCTTTCCCGGCCCTATTTCTAAAATAATATCGTCAGGTTTTATTTCTCCCGCTTCCACAATCTGTCGCAGAGCGACTTCTGATTTTAGGAAATTTTGCCCGAGTGATTTTTTTGCTTTCATGGTAATAATACTTTTTTAAGCTGGGCTAGATTTTTTGGAAAATAATCTTTTATCATGGGCTCCATCAGTTTTTCAATGGGTGAAAAATTATCTGTGAGTATTATAGATGGTATATTTTTAAAAAATGCAGCCGGAATTATTTTATTTGCCAAAAAATCGTTTTCCCCAATTGACAATTTCTGTTGAAGCCCTTGTTCACTTATGGGTAGCTCTCCTTTTACTCCTAGTAATACAATACTTTGAGCATGTTCTAGATTTTCTCCGAATGCAAAGATGTAAAAATTCGGGAAGCTAATTTTAAAAGTATTTAAAACACTTTTTGTAAATTCTGATTTGTTTCCATTCAGAGATCCGATAAAATTTATAGCGTATACCCCGTTTTCAGTTAATTTTTCTTTTACTTGCTCATTCCATTCTTTAGTTAAGAGATACCAAGGAACAGAAATAAATGAATTATAAGAATCACCAAAAATTACATCATATTTTTCTTTGTTTTTCTTTATTACTATTTTGGCATCCCCTGCAATTGTTTTTATGTCGTATTTTTTTAGATCAAAAAAAGTTTCACCAATATTTATCATCTCAGGATCTATTTCTACAACTGAAATATCTGAATTTTTATAATAATTTTTAAAATATTTCGGCAGAGTATATGCTCCAGCACCTATTACTAATATTCTCTCTATATTACTTTTTAGATTAGCAAAAACTGGATATATAGTTGGGTAATTTTGCACCACTTTTTTTGATTCAATACTGTGAAAATCAAAATCTAGCATTAAAATTCTTGAATTTTCATATAGTGGAAGATATGCGTCAATAACCCTTGCATCGTAATAGTTTGTTTCTTTTTGAAATATTATATTCTTGCTTTGTTTTTTTTGTTGAGTTGTATAAAAAAGTATAGATGTAACAATTATTGTTAATATAAAAAGCCAAAGTGTTTTTTTGTTTATTTTGTTTTCTAATGCAAAAATCCCTCCAACTAAAAACAGTACAATAGACATAAGCCAAAGTGTTTCACTGCTCCCAATATTTGATATAAAGAAAAATCCTGTTAAAAACACACCAAGTATCCCCCCTCCTGACCAAGCAAACGATAGTATGCCATAACGACTACCAATTAATGAAAGATTGCTGACAAATTGTTTTAGTATTATTGGGTAAATGAGTCCTATGGAGAATGTCGGTAATAGAAAAAGATACACGGATAAATATAAATTCAATTTTAATATGGAAGTAGATGAATTTATAATAAAATCGGTATTTTTTGCCAATATTGGTATTAAGAAAACAAGTATTGAAGAAATTAGAAATATAATTGGAAGTGTTTCCCTGCCTTCTTTTTTGTCTGCTATTTGTCCGCCAATATAGCCACCAAGAGCAAGTCCCAGCATTGTTATTCCTATTACTGATGTCCATGTAAAAACAGAAGATCCTATTATTGGGGCCACTATTCTTGAAGAAATAAGCTCAATTGTCATTATGGCAAATCCAGCCAGAAATGAACTGAACACATAAAATATTTGTTTGTTAAATATTTTCATATTTCTAATTATACATGTTAGATGTAAATAGTTTTAATTCCTCCTTTCTCTCCTTCTTTCTCTAATAAATCGGCTGGAATGTCGGAAATAAATTCCGATGGAGCATTTATTTGTCGTGAGCCGAAAATAGTCCGATAATCTGCGAAGGATAAAAATAATTTACTTCGCGCACGAGTCACCGCCACATAAAATAGTCTACGCTCTTCTTCGGTGTCGATATTTACGTCCTCACTTCGTCTTTGATGTGGGAACAGGCCATCTTCTAGACCAGTGATAAAGACGTATTTAAACTCGAGGCCTTTTGAAGCATGCACAGTCATAAGTTTCACTGCATTTATCTCTTTCTTTTCTTTTAATTTCTCCTCATTCACGATTAATGAGTCCTGGTCCGATGCTAGTGAAGCATCTTCCAGAAGCTTTTCTATGCCACGGCCGGCGTCTAAATTATCATATTTAAGTGCTAAAGTGGCTAACTCTTTAATGTTTTCAAGTCTTTCTATATCTTCTTCAGTCCCCGAAGAAAGTTCTGCTTCAATTCCAGACTTTTTCACCACGAATTTTATTACATCACTTGTTTTGGTACTATGAATTTTTTCCTTTATTTCTTCGAGTGTTTCATAGAAACTATTTATTTTGATTCTTACCTTGGGTGGCAAGCTTTCTATTTCATTTGCAAAAATTTTTACTAACGTGACTTTGCCGATGCCTCGCGCTGGGAAATTTATAATTCTTTTTATATCGGAAAGGCTGTCTCTGTTTAAAGCTGCACGCAAATATGCCAAAGTATCTTTGATTTCTTTTCTTTCGAAGAATTTAACACCAAGGACTTGGTATGGGATGTTGTATCGGAGCATCGCTTCCTCGAGTGCTCGTGATTGGAAGTTCGCGCGATATAAGATGCATATTTCTGACAGCAGAACAGGTTCTATCTTGTCGGGGTCGCTGGGAAGCTCTCCGGACTTTTCTTTGAGGGGTGTCTCGCAGGCTGACGAGCCGAGAGGCAGCGCTCCGCGAACACGCGGAGACAGCGACCCCGCAAAGAAAGAGTCTGGGGAGCTTCCATCTCGTATTTCTAGAATCTTTGTCGCTACAAAGTCTGCTTCATCTACTTCGTTGAGTGCTTCGTACAATCCTATCTTCTCTCCGGTTTCATTTTTTGTAAATAAATTTTTGTCTGGGCGGTATTTATTTTTTTTGATTACCACATTTGCAGCCTCTAGGATGTTTTGGGTCGACCTGTAATTCTCTTCGAGCAAAATTATTTTTGCATTCGGATAATCTTTTTCAAAATTTAAAATATTTTTCAGATTTGCTCCACGCCAAGAATAAATATTTTGATCAGCATCTCCCACCACACAGATATTTTTATTCTTTTCTGCTAGCATTTTCGACATTAAATACTGCACCTCATTGGTGTCTTGATACTCGTCGATGTGCACGTACTCCCATTTTTCTTGATACATTTTACGGATTTCCACGTTGTCTTTCAAGAGTTTTGTCGCTTTCAAAAGTAGATCATCAAAATCGAGTGAATTCTCTTTCATCTTTTGTTTTTCATATAGATTCCAAACCTGTGCTACTATTTTCGAAAAAGGGTTCGAGCCGTTTCCTTCCCTTTCTGTAAAATCTGTAAGATGGGTAAATTTACCTTTTTCGCGAGAGATTACACTTTTTATTTTCTTCGGATCGTATTGTTTTGGGTCTACTCCAAGCTCTTTTAATATGTCTTTAATAAATCCTGTGGCATCTCCTTCATCTAGAATAGTGAAATACTTGGTCAGCCCTAGCAGTCGAGCGTTTTCTTTAATAATGTAAACTCCGAGCGAGTGGAAGGTGCTAACGAAAGGAACCCTTTCTTGTCCTTTTGCATTCTTCTCAATTTCTGTGATGATTCTCTCTCGCATTTCTTTTGCTGCTTTGTTGGTAAAGGTGACGGCGAGAATTTTCTCTGGAGCGACTCCATTTTTTATTAAATTTACAATTCTGTGCGTGATAGTTTTTGTTTTCCCTGCGCCAGCGCCAGCAATAATAAGAAGCGGGCCATCCTTGTGGAGTGCTGCTATTTTTTGTTCACTATTTAATCCTTTTAAGTGTTCTTCCACAGATAACATCTTAGCATAAAAACAAAATACCCCTTTCGGGATATTTTGTTTTTCTATTTTATTTTAGACAGTAATCCTTGTGATGCGGCTTTTTGCATCGTTCTATTCATATAGTCTTGTATGCTTTCAGGCTTTCCAGTAGAGGCACCGAGCTTGGGAAGCTCACCGGTTGTTACCTTGAGTTTCTCTAAGAAAGTGCAGAGGCGTTTATATTCTTCAGTGGTAAATATGTGTTCGTATTCTTTCGGGACTTTTTCTCTCGGTTTACTCATAAAATCATAAGCGCTCTCTTTGTTTATATTCATCCACTTCCCTAGCGTGTTTTTAGGGAAAATTTTTACCAAGTTTCTTTCGTAAATATCCTCGATTTCTTCAAGTGCTTTTTGTGATAACTTGAAAGGGTTTCCGTCATTAACGTTGGTTGGAGCTTCCGTAGCAATATTTACTGGGCCTGGATTTGGGGCAGTGGTTATATTGTATCCACCCATACCTCTGCTTATGACATTTACTCCTACTGGAGGTCTCGGTATTGCATTTACTATTGCTTCTCTGTTTGCTTCTGTGATGGTGGCATTAAATTTTACTCCTTCATCAGGCCTTGTATTAAATTGTACCCCTGTTGGTTTTGGCGTAGGAGCCTTATTCATTGCTGGAGCTCTAAGTGGTGGTAATTCTGTTGTAGATCCCATTTTGTATCCTACTGGGGCATTGCGATTATTTTCTTCTGTTGCTGTATTTCTTGCTTCTATTTCCGCCATTCTTTTTTGTGCTTCCATTTCTCTCCTTTCCTCCTTCATTTGCTCTATGGTTTTTTCTGGTGCCACTGTTTCTATTGGTGTTTGTACATTCTGTACTATTTGTACTTCTCGTCGAAACATTTTTGCTTGTTCTTCTAGTGCCGCAGCATGTTTTTTCTCTAGTGCTGCTTGCTTGGCTGCTGCATCTTCTACTTGTTGCCTCAACTTTGCTGATTCAGCATTTGCTCTAGCTAGTGCAGCCGTTACAGCACTTTCTAAACTATTAGTATTGACGGATGGTGGTGTTAAAGGTGGTAGGCCTGGAGGAAGATTGGTTCTAGAAAATTCTGTAGAATTTGTGGGTGTTATAACTGGATTTACCATTAGTGGTAAATTTGGTTCATTATTTGTGTAGCCAGGATTCATGTTTGGTCTTGCGGGCACTTGTTGGACATTTTTTGCTTTAGGGGTCATCCAATCACTAGTCTTATCTCCTGCAAATTGTGCTCCCTTTTCTGTCCCTTTATAAGCACCGAAAAGACCGACACCCGTCGCCGCTGTCAAGCCTGTTATTTTCGCTATTTTTGTCTTTGTTTCTGTCCAAAAAGGGGGTGTGGGCGTACTACTTGGTGGATTCCCTTCTGCTCTAGCTTGTTCATCTTGCAACTTCGTTGCCTCTAGTTCTGCTTCGATTCTATTTGTCTCTTCATTATTTTGTGGTCCTGTATCCATAAATATATTATATAGTTTTTAATTTTTCAACACTAATTTTTTTAAGACTATTTATCAATTATACACCTTTTTTACAGTCTTGTCAAATTTTAGCTATTCACTCGTTATCCCCAACTAGATTGACTTTTGACCCTTTTTGAACTATTCTATGGGGGTAGCACTGAAGAGAGGTATGGTATGAGCTGGCTGGAAGATGGAGAAGACAGTAACCGTCGCGAGAACCTTTGTTTGCAGTACAATTTCGGTCGTCCTGCGATTCTACCCTTATTTTAAAAGGGTTAGAGAGGAAATCTTTCGATACTTTAGATTGTTTTATAAAATCACTATTTAACATATTCCGCTCTATTCTGGTATTTTCCATTTTATTTGGCTTTTTCTTGTCGGCTTCCTATATGATAAAGCCCTTGCCAGCAAACGCTGGCTTCCTATCTTCCTTTTTAGGTGATGAGGCATATGCACAAACAAACACAACAGATTCTACTCAACTTTATAATAAATTACCTCAAAATTCCCAAACTATGGCACTTTTACAGGCCAATGTGTCTTCAGCCTCTATTTTTCAAGAAGTAATCGAGAAAAAGGAAAATAAAAAGGATATAAGCAAAGAAGAGCCTATAAATACTAGTGTAAATGTTAATATCGTCTCTGATAATGCCATGCTTCCGGCGACAGGCCCCCTCGGTGTCTCAGACGGCACTGATGCGGTGGACCCATCTTCCCTGCAGACTAGTGTCTATGTGGTTCGAAAGGGTGATTCTATCTCTGCTATAGCCAAAATGTTCGATGTCTCTGCAAATACTATATTGTGGGCGAATGATATGAAAAAAAGTGACAAGCTCGTCGAAGGCGACGTGCTTTTTATTTTGCCTGTTTCTGGACTTGAGCATACTGTAGCCAAAGGGCAGACATTAAAGAGTATTGCCAAGCTTTACAAGGTAGATGTGAGTGAAATAGCTTTCTATAATGATATTGCATTTGATAGTAAGCTAGCTATAGGTGACAAAATAATGGTTCCTGGTGGCGACATGGCCGATGAAGGAGGTGACAAGCCAGCTTCAAACTTGAGCTCCGCTCCGATTCGCGATAAGAATTATTATGATGCTAATCCAATACAAAACCTTACTGGATTTTTCATAAACCCAGTTCCTACTGGACACAAAACCCAAGGTCTCCATGGTCCTGGACATCGTGGTATAGATATAGGCGCGCCTACGGGTACGCCTATATACGCATCTGCATCCGGCACAGTTATTATAGTTAAAACTGGTTGTAGGGTTGGGCAGACACGTTGTGGTGGAGGTTATGGAAATATGGCAATCGTACAACATCCAAATGGCACGAAGACCCTCTATGCGCATATGTCTAGGTTGGGCACCAGGACTGGATCAACAGTGGCTCGTGGTGAGATCATCGGCTATGTCGGTAATACAGGACGTTCTACTGGCCCGCACATTCACTTCGAAGTTTTTAGCGCTAAAAATCCAGGTACTGACTGGAGTTGGGCAAACTAAATTAGAGAAAATCCAACTGCTTGGGTTTTTTCTAATTGAGTTTGAGCCACAGCTATGTTTTCTTAGTAAAGAAAACAAGCGAGGCAGGGTCGTGAAAATTTTGTTTTGACGGAAACAAAATTATTCCTGACCACTAAAAATTTTAAAAAGTAAAAACATAAATAGCACAAAATTTTTTGTCCTGCGCCCTTCCCTGAGTACAGGGTGGATCCCTCGGACAGAAAAAATTTTGTGCTATTTATGTTTTTACTCTAAAAAAGTCAAAGCAACCATCGCCAAGACTCCAGCTACGACTGCGAGTATCTGCATGATTGAATATCGAGCCTCTTTTGTTTTTTGAAGTTCAGGTATCAAGTCTGCAAGGGCAATATATATAAATCCACCAGCTGCAATGGGTAGAAACCAAGATGTTGATGCCTCTGCCACCTCCCCTAGACTAAAGAGCACAATAGCACCTGCAATCGCTGTTAGGGCTGATAGAAAATTAAGCCAGAGGGCCCTCTGTTTTGTATATCCAGAATGTAAAAGCACAGCAAAATCCCCTATTTCTTGAGGTATTTCGTGTAAAATAACAGCTAGAGTCGTGGCTAGTCCCACAGGGATGCTCACCAAGAAGCTCGCTGCTATGATCATGCCGTCCATGAAATTGTGGACACCATCAGAAAACAAAACCAACTTTCCAACTGGATGAATGTGTGTGTCCTCTTTGTCTTCTCCGTGGTGGTGCCAATGGAGAAATTTTTCTAGAATAAAAAAGAAAAGTATTCCTGCAATTATTAGGACACTAGTAAGAACTTGGTTAGTCGTATCTGCAAATGCTTCAGGAATTAAATGTATAAAAGAATCGCCCAAAAGAGCGCCCACAGCAATGCTGATGAATATAAAAATATATTTACGAAGAACTTCTTCTTTTATTGCAAGAGTAAAAATTCCTATGAATGAAATAAGGCTGACCACCAGAATACTTCCAAATGTGTATATGTATGTGGTTATCATGGTTTATGGTTGAATAATAGCACAAGATATTAAAATTTCGATAATCTATGAATTTTTTTGAGTGTAAAAACTAAAAATTAGTTTTTACTAGAATATTTATATTTGTTGTGTTAGAATAACGCAGTTAACGTAACTACGGGCTGTAGTATATCGGTTGTACAAGTGCTTTGGGAGCATTTAGGCTGGGTTCGACTCCCAGCAGCCCGACCAGCGTTATTTACAGGTTTTTATATAAGCGGGATTAGTTTAGTGGTAGAACTACAGTTTTCCAAACTGTTGGCAGGCGTTCGATTCGCCTATCCCGCACAGATTCGAATCATAAAATAATATCACTTACTACTTTTATTCGAGCAGTTTTGTTTTTCATATTTAAATAAATAACCAATAAATCAACTTGCCATTCCCCCTCGTACCATTTCTTGTAGAGAAGATATGTCTGAATTACTCGCGCTAGTCTTTGCAATTTCCTCGGGTGCATATTGTCTTCGGCTCTATGTTCCCCTCCTGCTATCTCGGCGTTTATACTTTTTACCTCAATAAAGTAAATTTTTGTGTCCTTTTGAGCCACTATGTCTATTTCACCCCATTTTTTAGTATAATTACGGTCTAAAACCTCAAAACCATGTTTCATGAGAAACTTTACAGCTATATTCTCCCCTATTTCCCCTATTTTTTGAGTTTCTGAGGTGAATACTTTCGGCATATATACTATAAAGCTATATTTTATAACGTTTCACAAGTAACAGCAATAAATATGTTTCACGTGAAACAAAAGTACTATATTTGATGTCTTTTATAAAAATATCCTTATCTCACAAGATATTTTAGTTAAAATCCCCCCAAAAGACAATTATAAAACATGTCCTTTATAAACATTACCAACATAGTTATCCACACTCTTACACAAAACTATTATTTAATAAGGTTTCAATAAAGGACAGGTATGATTAATTTTGGAACAACTTTCTGATGTGCACCCGGAGGGATTCGGCCATTACATGGCCAGGTATTTTTTGATTTTATCTTGTAAAATAACAAAAAATCTTTCGAAACCCTCACAAGAGTAAATAAATTTACTCTTTCGTGTGCACCCGGAGGGATTCGAACCCCCAACAACCGCTTCGAAGGCGGGTATGATATCCATTTCACTACGGGTGCATAATGTTTAATTATACATTATATTTATCTTTAGTAAAATAACGTTATTTTATAAGCTCAGAATATAAAATTGCAATATGCTGAATTTAATATATAATTGAATGATTAAAAATAATTTTGCGGTCATGGTTTAGTGGTAGAACACGTCCTTGCCAAGGATGAGACGAGAGTTCGATTCTCTCTGGCCGCACAAAATTAAGGTGGATCTTGTAAACCAAAACTTAATATCAAAAATACCTAAAGAAGTTTCACATGTAACCAAAACCTTAGAAAAAGGGGGTTTTGAGGCGTATTTAGTGGGTGGTTGTGTTCGAGATCTTCTAATGGAGAGGGTTCCTAAGGACTGGGATGTGACAACGAATGCCAAACCAGACCAGATTATAAAGCTATTTGAAAAGACTGTATACGAGAATACCTTTGGGACTGTGGGGGTGTGCGTTCCGCGTGAAACAAAAAAGGAGGATGTTGCACGTGAAACATTAAAAAGTGATGTTTCACAAGAAACACTAGAACCTAACTATCTAATAGTTGAGGTTACTCCATACAGGATAGAAGCAAAATACACTGACTTTAGGCATCCAGATGAGGTTAAATTCAGTGAAAAGCTCGAAGATGACCTTCAGAGACGTGATTTCAGGGTAAATGCCATGGCGCTCAACCTATCTGGGAAAAACTCTATAAAGGACATATTTGGCGGTTTAAAGGACATAAAGGACAAGACTATTAGAGCAGTAGGGAATGCAGATGATCGTTTTACAGAAGATGCACTTCGAATGCTTCGTGCGGTTCGTTTTTCTTGCCAATTAGATTTTTCTATTTCTCACGAAACGATGGAAAGTATTTTGAAAAATTCTGAGTTAATAAAAAAAATATCAGAAGAAAGAATTCGTGATGAGTTTACAAAAATAATTATATCTAAAAATCCTGCAGCTGGAATCGTGATGTTGCAGAAATTTGGATTGCTTAAAAATATTATTCCAGAACTTGAGGAGGGGATAGGTTGTGAACAACTCGGTGAACATATTTATGACGTGTGGGATCATTTACTCCATGCGCTACAGCATGCAGCGGATAAAGATTGGCCTTTAGAGATAAGGCTCGCAGCCCTTTTTCATGATATTGGAAAACCAAAAACGAGGAGATTTGCAGAACCTTCCCCGACGAAAAATTCCCCCGCCTTCGCCCTCGGAGGCAATAGGACAGGGGACCCACGACTCCTCGAATTTTTGTCGGGGAAGGTGCCTGCTTCCAAGAAAAAATATACTTTTTATGGTCATGAAGTAGTCGGCGCTCGAATGGCGAAAAAGATAATGGAGAGGCTCAAATTTCCTAAAAAAGAAACTGAGCTGGTGGAGAAGCTTGTTCGCAATCATATGTTTTTCTCTGACACGGAATTAATTACTTTGAGCGCAGTGCGTAGAATCATTGCAAAAGTCGGGGTGGAAAATATTTGGCTCCTGATGAACATTCGTGAGTGTGATAGGGTAGGGATGAAGAAGAAAGAAGCGCCGTATCGTCTGCGAAAATATTTCGCAATGATTGAAGAAGCCCTAAGAGACCCGATCTCTGTCGGGCAACTTAAAATAGATGGTAATTTTCTAATGAAAGATCTCGGCATCAAACCTGGACCACGCATGGGATGGATGCTAAACGCTCTCCTCGAAGTTGTCTTAGAGAATCCAGAGAAAAATACAATAGAAGCCCTGTCTGAATTAGTGAAATCTTTTGAATTACTTTCTGACGCTGAACTCAAAGCGCTCGGTGATAAAGGAAAAGAGAAAAAAGAAGAACTCGAAGAAGAAGAAGTGGCGAAATTGCATATTAAACACGGTGTCCGTAAGTAAGAAGGAAGTGATATGATAGCAGTATGAGTAATACTAATAAAAGAAATTTTATCTTTATAATTTTTCTGCTGTGTATTTTTGGATTTAGCCGTGAAGTGGATGCTGCCATCCTCACTATGAAACAAGGAGAGGTACTTTTATATCCGATAAATTTTCCGACCACAACTTCAGTATTGTTTGGTGGTGTAAAAATGCCCGTTTTTAATTATAACGGTAAAAAATACGCTCTTGTCGCGGCTGATGTGAATAAAAAGCGCGATAATTACAACCTTCTAATAAAAGAAGAGGAAAAAGAATTAGAGAAGATGGTTATTAAAATAAAAACCGGTACACAACCAAAAGTTATGATGAAAAAAGCCTATAAGTTTAAGACTCTTCCAAAAGAAAAACAGGCGGAAGTACTAGAAAATAAAGCCCCGCTTGTGGCTGCTCTTACAAAAGCCACAGCAGAAGCAAAACCCAAGATTTGGCAGTCTCTCTTTCGTAGCCCACTCTCGATCATGACAACCACCAGTGCGTTTGGTTACACAAGAATCTACACCAATCACTTGACCACACATCATGGAGAAGATCTGCGTGCAAAAGTCGGTACGCCAGTCTATGCGATTTCTGATGGTGAGGTTCTTTGGGGTGAAGGCAAGGCGCTCTATCTAGAGGGGCCGACAGTTGTCATAGACCATGGCGACGGTATTATTTCAAAATATTTACATCTTTCAAAAGTATTAGTGCAAGCTGGATCTAATGTGAAAGCAGGGGATATCGTCGGTTATTCGGGCGACCAAGGAGCGGATGTGCAAGGCGCGCACCTGCATTTTGCCATCAAAGTCGGCAATGCTTCCGTTAGCCCACTTCAATTCATTCAAGAATTTCAGAAACTTAAATAAAAAGTAAAAATTATTTAAGAAACCTTCAAGCTCAGAAATAGCTGACGCTATGAAAAAGATATACGAGCTTGCTTGGGTAGAGGCCAAGAGGCTAGATGAGGAGTTGAAAAATTCTAGCTCTCAATAGAAGTAGAAGGACGAAATACGTCTAATATTTTCTCGAAAAGTTTCGTGCTGTAGGAAGAAAGGTTGAAGATCACTGCTAATGTGAATAGGGTGAGTGAAAGCTTTACGCTAACAAAAGAAAGCGGTATGGCTATAAGCGCAAATAAGACGGGGACAATAGTTCGCACAGTACTACCACGTATTTCATGCTTACTTATTTCTGGATTTTGGATGTGTTCAGAATATATGACATATCGGCGCATCCAATACAGGCATAGGCCTATCAGTATTATATGTGTGCCGAATATTATGACAGAGAGTTCGTTTTCACTGAATTGGCCGAGGATGCTTGCTGAAAAGGGAACAAGGCTGATAAACATGAGAAAGATTGCATTTATATTTATCAATTTTGAATCTACATTTTTCGCGTATACAGAAATAAAGAAATGATGCGCGCGCCAATAGGTGAAGAGGAGGGCGAAGCTTAGGATATAGGAGAGAAGTAAGGGCAACAATTTTTCAATTTCATTCCAAAGTCCAGCATTATCTATCGGTCCCCATATTGGTGGAAGCTCGATTTGAAAAACGAGGACGGTCATAACTATTGCAAATATTCCGTCTGAAAGTTGGTCTAATCTTGCATGATTCATGGTTAGAATAATAACACATGGTTGAAAATTCTGGAAATAAAATTTTTAAGAGAATTTATTATTTTTAATAAAACCCCCTTATAATTTGTGTACATGACCCATTTTTGCTTGACTTTTTACTCTAAAAGGTATATAATATATATGAATAAACAACGCAGGAGTTCCTGCAACCTATCCGAGGCACTCGGAATATACCTGTGAGTAACGGGTGAATGTTCGTCAAAAGCAAAGGCAAAACATCATGAGTAATGAAACGAAAGTCGGTGTCTACGAACGGCTGTGGAAGCTCTGGGCTATGATCTGCAAGATGGTCATGGACGGAGTTCGCGATCCCGAAAAGGTTGCGGATCTTCTGCAGACTATCGTGGATGGAGTTGCTGAGGTAAAAGTTTACCTCAAGCGACTGTTCGCGAAAGAGGTTATAAACTTTGGCAATGTCACAATCGTCATTTACGAGTTGGCCAAGAATGCAACCTTCCAACAGATGTTCGGAGATATCGGCGAAAAACGTCGGTATTGGAAGAACAAAGAAGAAGCTCTAGTTTTCGCCACGAAACACAAGGACAAGCTCGGGCCGAACGGCAACTTCTTTGAGATGGAAGGTGGCTTGGTCGCTTTCGTGGACGTGAGTGACGATGGTCCGCCTGACATCTACCACGTCTGCAAGCTCTCCCACGATGATGTTTGGCCTGCCGGGTATGGGCATCGTGTCTTCTATCCGCAAAAGTAAAAAAACCGCTCAAGCACGGAATTCCGTTCGCAAGAGCGGTTTTCCTTTTTATATACTTTGAAACTTTTTCTAGAAGATTTCTACTGACACAGGGCAGTGGTCGGAGCCTAGGACTTCGGGGAAGATTTTGGCGCTTTCTATTTTTTTGGCTAGTTTTGAACTGACAAAAATATAATCAATTCTCCAGCCGATGTTTCTTGCTCGGGCATTCGCAAAATGACTCCACCAACTATAGTGTCCGTTGCCTTTGGTGAATAGGCGGAAAGTGTCTACAAATCCAGCTTCTACGATATTTTGTATCCCTTCACGTTCTTCATCTGTGAATCCTTTATTACCGACATTTTCTTTCGGGCGAGCGAGGTCGTCTTTTGTGTGGGCTACATTCAAGTCTCCACAGAATATGACAGGTTTATTTTTTTCTAATTCCTTCATATATACTAAAAACGCTGGATCCCATTGTTTATGACGTAGTGGCATACGAGACAGGTCGTCTTTGGTATTCGGAGTGTAGACGCTAACTACATAAAACTTTTCATATTCTAGGGCAATGACGCGACCTTCAGTGTTTGGATTGCCATATTCATCATCTTTTAGATTATATTTCTTTGCAATTTTTTCTGGTAGACCGAGCATGACGGAAAGGGGTTTTCCAAGAGATTTTTTTGTAAAAATTGCTGTGCCACTGTAACCTTTTTTTTCTGCTGAATTCCAGTATTCTTCATACTCAGGTAAATCAACTTCGCTTTGATGTTGCTGTGCCTTGGTCTCTTGTAAGCACAAGATGTCTGGCTGGTGTTTCTCAATAAAAGGCACAAAGAGTCCCTTCTTGTGCACTGCGCGTATTCCGTTTACATTCCAAGACATTATTTTCATACTAAAATGATAACACAAAAACTAAAAGTAATGTTTTAGAACCCTTGCGCAAGGCTTTCTAAACAACAAATTTTGGCTAACTTCTTGCATTTTTCCGTGGTTTATGCTAATATATGCACATGTTAGCAACCAAGAAAAAGCAGACAATTATTAAGAAAAATCAGATTCACGACAAGGATACAGGCTCTCCAGAGGTGCAGGTGGCTGTTATTTCTGCCGCAATCGATGAATTAGCGAAGCATTTAAAAAAGCATAAAAAGGATAATCACTCTCGCCGAGGCCTCATCAAGATGGTGGCTGATCGACGTACTCATTTGAAATATTTAGAGAGAACAAGCAAAGCTCGCTACAACGCTTTGATGAAGAAGATTGAACTCGTTTAAAAACTCGTCGCAGGCGTACTTTTTAGAAAGCCTTGCGCAGGCGGGCGCGCCGAGCAGTTCGCTGGCGCACCAGCGCCAGATAGATTGCTTTATAAAAAGTTATGCCAAGAAAGAGTTTTTGCCTGCGACAAATTTTAAAAATGCTACAATATACATATGACAGTAATAAAACATAAAGAACAAAGAGTTGGGGTTTTTATCGATACTCAGAATTTATACCATTGTGCTCGCAACTTATATCAGGCACGGGTGAATTTCGGTGCGGTCTTAAAGGATGCAGTAGCCGGCAGAGCTCTGGTGCGCGCGGTGGCATACGTCATTACGACTGAAGCGGGTGACGAAAAGAATTTCTTTGAGGCATTGACCAAGCTTGGCATCGAAACTAAAACAAAAGATTTACAAATTTTTCATACAGGAACTAAAAAGGGGGACTGGGATGTGGGCCTCACGGTGGATGCTATCAAGATGTCGCCTCGCCTCGATACAGTGATAATAGTTTCTGGGGACGGAGACTTCGTGCCACTCGTGGAATATCTACAAACCAGCGGTGTCCAAGTTGAAGTAGTTTCATTTGGCAAATCAACCTCAGGCAAGCTTCGCGAAGTTGTAGACGACTTCCTAGATCTCGGTGAAAATCCTCGAAAGTATTTGATGGGAGCGAAATAGTTAATAACGTGGTTTTTCATTGCTTTTTCTTCTAAAAATGCTAGCATTACAAGCACATTAATAGTTAATCCGTTCATCTTCAGACATGCAGTTTTGTTCTAACTGATGTTAATCAGGAACAATACTTTAGTCTGAAGGGGAGCCTAACAAAATGCAAAAAAAAGAATATAGTTTAGAAATCGGTGGAAAGAATTTAACTGCTATTTTTACTGACTTAGCAGAACAAGCTCACGGGTCAGTGATGTTGAAATATGGTGAGACAATAGTCCTCGCGACTGTCTGTATGTCTCACGACAAACAAAAAGGGCTTGGGTTTTTTAATTTGACAGTAGACTATATGGAAAAGTTTTACGCTTCTGGTAAAATTTCTGGTTCAAAATTTGTGAAGAGGGAAGGCAAGCCAAGCGAGGATGCGATACTTGCAAGTCGTGTGATTGACCGAACTCTTCGTCCGCTTTTTGATCAATCTATTCGTCATGCCGTCCAAGTGATAGTGACGGTTATTTCTGTAGATGATAATGATCCGACAATTTTAGCAGTGAATGCTGCTTCGCTCGCGCTCGCAGTTTCAAATATTCCTTGGAATGGTCCTATAGGTTGTGTTCGTATCGGCAAGTATGATGACGAGACCCTAAAGATAAATCCTTCGCAAAAACTTCGTGAAGATGATTCTCAATATAAATTTGACCTGACTGTTTGTGGTAAAAATGGAAATATAAATATGATAGAAGCTTCAGCTCACCAGACTTTGGAAGGGGAGTTGGAAGAGGCCTTAAAAGTTGCAAGCGGTGAGGTAACTAAACTAGAAAATTTCCAGAAAAAGATTGTGGCAGAAATAGGCAAAGCCAAGAGAGTTATTGCTAAAGAAACTATAGACCCAGAATCAGTAAAATTATTTAACGAAAATATTTTACCTAAAATGGCTGACGCAATCTTTGCTGGTGCAGGTAAGACAAAAATTGATGAGCTTCACACCGTGTGGAACAAAATGGCGGCGGATAAATATCCAGAAAGAGAAGATTTTGTACTAGAAGATAATTTATTCGATGATACAGAGAATGATATTCTGCATCAGAAAGCGATAGAAGAAAACAAACGAGCGGATGGGAGGAAGATGGATCAGGTGCGTGATCTTTTTGCCCAGGCTGGGGGTGTCTCAAAAGTCTTACATGGATCTGGAATATTTTATCGAGGTGGTACACACGTCCTTTCTGTTTTGACACTTGGGGGTCCGGATGACAGACATATGATCGATGGAATGCAGACGAAAGCGGAAAAAAGATTTATGCATCATTACAATTTCCCACCATATTCTTCTGGTGAAACAGGAAGAGCTGGATTTACAAATCGTCGAGAAGTGGGTCATGGCGCACTAGCTGAAAAAGCTCTCGCGATGGTGTTGCCAAAACTTTCCGATTTTCCGTACACCATACGCGTGGTGTCCGAATCACTTGCATCAAATGGTTCTACTTCTCAAGCTTCTATTTGTGCTTCGACTCTCGCCCTCATGGATGGTGGTGTGCCTATTGTCGCGCCAGTCGCAGGCATTGCGATGGGGCTGATGTTGAGCGAAGTGAAATCCCGAGCTGGCGAGGGGCAGAGTCAAGATCTTAAATACAAAATACTAACTGATATTCAGGGCCCCGAAGATCATCACGGTGATATGGATTTCAAAGTTGCTGGTACAAGGAGTGGTGTCACAGCGATACAGCTCGATGTAAAAGTAGAAGGAGTGCCGATAAAAATACTTGGTGAAGCGATGTTGCAGGCAAAAAATGCTCGTCTCATCATTTTAGACACTATTGAAAAAGAAATATCTGCTCCGCGTAAAGACATATCAGCGAATGCGCCAAAGATACTTATCATCAAAATAAAACCAGACATGATCGGCATGGTCATCGGTGGAGGAGGTAAGACAATTAAAGATATTAAAGAAAGAAGTGGTGCAGAAATAACTATCGAGGATGATGGCACCATATATCTGACTGGCAAGGATGGATCGGCAGAAAAGGCTAAGACTATTATCGAAGAAATGACTCATGAATTTCAGCCAGGAGAGATGTTGAAGGGTGAAGTGGTCAAAATAGCCGATTTCGGAGCATTTGTAAGGCTAAATGCGTCAACTGATGGCATGGTGCATATATCTGAGCTTGCCCCATTTCGTGTTGAACGAGTATCGGATATAATAAAGGAGGGTATGATTGTCCCTGTGAAAGTCATATCTGTAGATAGAGAAAGAGGCCGCATCGCTCTTTCAATCAAAGAAGCTGATAAAGATTTTTTTAATGGAAAAAAATAGTGAAATAAAAAATAAAATTGTCCAAACCTACGCTGAGGATATGGCGAAGGTAATTCAAGATGATCGAGAGGGCCTGATAAAGACAATAATTCATGGTGAGCAAGAGCATGAAGAAAACAAGAGAAATCTCTCTCCTGAATCTAGAAAGAACAGGATATTTATGACAGTTGGTTTGTTGTTTATCTTGATAAGCTTCGGAACTTTATTACTATTCTTCTTTCATAAAGAGGATAATACAGTGGCACTACAGAAACAATTTACTCCTATTATTTTTAATGATCAAAGCACATTTTTAGAAGTTGCTGGACTTAATAAAGATGCAATATTTAAGACTGTTTTGAATTCTGTAAATAATACAATTGTAAAGAGCGGAGGAGTGATGGGTGCTTATCTGACAGAAAATAAAAAAGTTGTTGGACTTCGCAGGTTTATTGATTTAATAAAGGCTAACTTTATTACAGACAGTAACCCGCTTTTAGTAAAAGAAAATTTCTTACTAGGTGTTGTGAACAACGAAAATAAGTCGACTGCGCAGAACAATGGAAAGGATTTTTTTATAATACTGAAGGTGCGTTCTACTGCTGATATTTTTGATGCTTTGCGTTCTTGGGAAAATAAAATGTTCTTTAATTTGCACGAATTCTTTGGGGTGGACATAAATTCTAATACAAAATATCTTTTAACTGCAGAATTCCAAGATGGTATTATAGGGAACAAAAACGCCCGTATTTTATACACAAAAGATACCGAACAAACTAAAAAAATAGTCATGATGTATATCTTTGCTGAGAATGACTCTGTGATTATCACCAATACCGAAGATTCTGCACGGGAGATAATACTTCGTCTTCTCTCGGGTCAAATAAAAAAATAAAAATTATAGTTTTAGTTCTGCCAGGAGAGCCATCCTTACCTTCTCTATTCTTCGCAGTTTGATTGCTAGCTCTGCTAAGCGCCTTTGGAAATCTGGTTTATTTAAAGTGCGGATTCGTTCTTGTCCAGCTGCATCATCTGGAATTTTTGTTAATGTATCTGGATCACGAGTGATGCTTCTTAAAATAAGAGGAAATTTACTTTATTTTCTCAATATTTTCCCAAGGTAGATTCTCTTTACCAAAGTGTCCGTAGGTGGCTGTCTGGCGGAAGATCGGATTGCGTAGTCCAAGTTTTTCAATAATGGCGAGAGGGCGGAAATCAAAATTCTTGCGAACAATTTCAGAAAGGTCTTTTCCGTCTTCGTTGATGGCTTCGATCATCAGTGGTTCAGCCATGCCGATGGCATAAGCCACAGACACGAGCACTTCCTTACCAAAGCTGGAAGCCACTAGATTTTTAGCTACAAAACGAGCCATATATGCCCCAGAACGGTCTACTTTAGTGGCATCTTTTCCAGAGAAACATCCTCCACCGTGTGGAATAATTCCACCATAAGTGTCTACCATTATTTTTCTGCCAGTGAGGCCTGTGTCTGCTTCAAAGCCTCCAGCCACGAATTTTCCTGTCGGGTTTACGATTATTTTTACATCTTTCTTTTCTGTTTCTGAGAGTAAGGGATATATAATTTTTTCTGTAATTTCTTTTTTTACTTCCTCTAATTTAATTTCTGGTGCGTGTTGTGTGCTGACTAAGACCGTATATAATTTACCATCAGCATAAGTCACTTGTGTTTTGCCATCAGGCCGCAACCAAGCAATTTCTCCAGACTTTCTCGCTTCTTCTAATTTTTTTGCAAGCTTGTGAGCAAGGACGACACCTTTTGGTAAGTATTCAGGTGTTTCGTCTGTTGCGAATCCGTACATTACTCCCTGGTCGCCAGCTCCTCCAGTGTCCACTCCGAGAGCTATGTCGGGGGATTGGGTTACGATATGTGCAGATATTTCAAGTTTATCTCCGTAACCAATATTTTTATAAACTTCACGAGCGATCTCTACATAGTCCACTTCTCCTTTTGAGGTGACTTCACCACCGATGACTAACTTGCCGTGTCCGCCGAAGGTTTCAACTGCAACTCGACTCTTTGGGTCTAGAGCTAAATACGCATCTAAAATAGCATCTGAAATTTGGTCGCAGACCTTGTCTGGATGTCCGGAAGTCACGCTTTCTACTGTGTAATTATTGTCGTGTTTGTATAACATGTGTGTAAACATGATTTTAGCATAAAGTTTGGGTTTGGGCTTGCCCTCCAGTCCTAAAGTGTTATTATTGAAATATGCCTAACAAAGCAAAAATTAAAGAACAATTAGAGAAAGAGCGGGATGTACTCATTGAAGAGCTTCGTGATATGGGTAAACTTAATCCAGAAACAAGTGAGTGGGAAGCCATGCCAGCCAAGTCTGATTTTCCAGAATCTGATCTAAACGATCTAGCAGATAAATTTGAAGATTTTGAGGCCCGCAGTTCTATGCTGAAAACTTTAGAGCCTCGGTTAAATAATATTTTAAGAGCACTGAAGAATTTGAATAAAGAATCTTTTGGGAAATGTGAAGTATGTAAGAAAAATATCGAAAATGACCGCCTAGAAGCCAACCCTGCCGCTCTGACTTGTAAGACACATTTAGAAAGTTAATATGAGTTTTGCAAAAGTATATTCAGCGCAAGTGCACCTACTCGTGGGTACTATTGTGACGATTGAGGTGGACATTACAAAAGGCACACTTCATGCTTTTAACGTGGTGGGCTTGCCGGACAAAGCCGTCGATGAATCCAAGGACAGAGTCAGCGGAGCCATAAAAAATTCTGGCTTCAAATCTCCAAAGGCAAAGAATCAAAAAATAATCGTATCGCTTTCACCGGCTGATTTAAAAAAGGAAGGACCGTTTTTTGACTTGGCTATTGCCATTGCATACCTGAAAGCATCGGGGGATATTAAATTTAATTCAGAAAAGAAGATTTTTCTGGGTGAACTTGGTCTCGATGGGACACTTCGAAGTATTCGAGGTTCTTTGCCACTGGTTCAGGAAGCCAAGAAGCAAGGCTTCAAAGAAATTTATTTGCCAAAAGAAAATGCAGTTGAGGCGGCATTAGTGGAAGGCATCACGATTTTTGGTGCTGGTAGTTTAAAAGAAGTCATAGAGCATATTGATGTCCCGACGTCTAAGCGAGTCGGGATCCCGGCCTCCGACAAAGTCGGAGCGTCGGGAAGGAAAATAATTGCTCAACCAAAGACAAAAATAAATTACACCCGTGAAACAAAGATAGGTGACTTCTCTGATATTCGTGGACAAGAAGGCGCTAAACGCGGGCTAGAGATAGCGGCCGCTGGTGGTCACAACATCGCCATGTATGGTCCGCCTGGAACTGGCAAGACGATGCTGGCGAGAGTTTTTTCCGGATTACTACCGGACTTGAATACTGATGAAGTTTTGGAAATAACTGGTATTCACTCGGTGGCGGGAAATTTAACCCGTGAGTTAATCTGTTTTCCTCCATTTCGTGCTCCGCATCACACTTCGTCATATGTTTCGTTAATCGGAGGAGGAACGTTCCCAAAGCCGGGGGAAGTGACACTTGCGCACAGAGGAGTTCTTTTTCTTGATGAGTTTCCAGAGTTTGAGAAACGTGTAATAGAATCACTGCGACAACCGCTCGAAGACAACATCGTCTCTATTTCTCGTGCACGTGGCTCAGCCATCTTCCCATCGAACTTTATTCTCGTGGCAGCGATGAATCCTTGTCCTTGTGGTAATGCTGGGAGTAAAGCAAAGGCTTGCATTTGTAAACCGTCTGACTTGGATAGATACAAAAGAAAATTATCTGGACCGATCATGGACCGCATTGATTTGTGGGTGTCAGTTGGCAATGTTGATTATAAAAAGCTCGGGGGCGAGGGCACCGGCGATAGGAGTGAGAGGATTAAGGCGAGGGTAATAACCGCGCGGGAAAATCAGAAAAATAGATTTAAAAAATTAGGTAGAGAAATTAGTACTAACAGTGAAATGAATGCCAAAGATTTGTCTACGATGGTAAAACTCAAAACAGTCGTGCGAGATGTGCTAGACGATAGCGCTGAACGTCTTGCCCTATCCGCCCGTGCCTACCATCGAGTCATCAAAATTGCTCGCACTATAGCTGACCTCGAAAATTCTCCGGATGTCGAGGCGAACCACATCCTCGAGGCGATACAGTATCGACCAAAGGTGAATAGCTAGGTTTTCTATGGCTGTTTTTAGTTATCCACAGTTTATTGTTGACAGTGAACGAGCGTTCACTTATACTATATACATGATCAAGTCGGGTCAATTTAGTAAACAAATAAAAATAAAATGTCACAATTACAATATTTAAAAATGTTAGAAAAGGAGATACAAAAGATTAATAATAGAATTGACCTGAAGATTCTCCAAGGGGAGACTTATTTCAAAGAGGCGAGGGATCACAAACTTCTATTGAAAAAGGTCCGCTATCATTCTCGAAGGAGCTTTACTCAAAAGATGATCCACTTATTCTTTAGAAAGAGCATCTATGCGTAACGAACACCAGAGTAAAATCGAATCTTTCTATTCGGCAAACAAGAGGATGCCGTCTTATTCAGAAATGACGAAGCTCTTCGGTTTCAAATCCAAGAATGCAGTATTCAGAGTTGTTGAGAAGTTGATAGATGCTGGGATGGTCGCGAAAGATCACCTTGGTAGACTTGTACCCACTCAAGCTTTTGGAGAAGTTCCCATGCTTGGATTTATAACTGCAGGTTTGCCAGCCACAGTAGAAGAAGAATTGCTTGAGAGAGTTAATCTCGATGATATGCTTATACAAAAGAAAGCTTCGACCTATATGCTCGAGGTGGATGGAGACTCTATGATAGATGCGCACATAGAGAAAGGGGATATGGTTCTAGTTGAGCGGGCGAATACTGCTAAGGATATGCAAATAGTCATCGCTGAGATAGATGGAGAATTTACGATGAAGTACTTCCGTAAAGAGGGAAATAAAGTCTGGCTTGAACCAGCAAATAAGAAATATCAGCCACTATATCCAGAGCATTCCTTAAATATAAATGCAGTTCTAAAGGCAGTCATTAGAAAATATTAAATATAATAATTAAAAAACACCCTTACGGGTGTTTTTTAATTTCATTCTTTTCGCGCGAAAAGAATATTTAAGCAACCATGTCCTTCAAACCTTTTGCAGGTCGGAATTTTGGAACTTTCTTAGCAGCTACTTTGACTTGTTCTCCAGTCTTTGGATTGCGAGCCATTCGAGCAGCTCTTTGCTTTACGGAAAAGATTCCGAAGCCAGCGATTGATACTTCACCTCCTTTTTTCATTGTATCAACGATAGCGCCAAACAAACCGTCTACAATTTCTTCAGCTTGTACCTTTGTACCACCTAGCTTTCCGTGTACCAATTCAGCTAATGCTTGTTTATTCATATGTTTTCCCCGCCATGGCGGGATAAATTAAATTAGTTATTTATAATTCTTTTCGACCTGTTTACTTATAAATACTACCTCTGTAGTCTTCTTGCATTATATACCAAGGGTTTTTTAAGGCAAGTGCGGACAAATTGCCGAGTTTTATCTAGCGTATTCGATGATTCTTGTCTCTCGAATCATTGTAACCTTAATTTCTCCTGGATATTTGAGTTCCTTTTCTATTTTTAGAGCGATATCACGTGCCATTATTTTTGCTTCAGCATCAGAAATCTTTTCTGGTGTTACGAATATTCGAATTTCACGTCCAGCTTGCAGAGCGTATGATTTCTCAACAGCAGGGAAGGTGTTCACTAGGGCTTCCAGTTCTTGTAATCTCTTGAGGTAATTCTCTACAGAGTCACGACGTGCTCCAGGGCGACCACCAGAGATGGAGTCAGCTGTTTGCACAATGATAGATTCAATAGTTTCATAAGGATAATCTTCGTGGTGACTTTTCATTGCGGTGACTATTCTTTCATCAGCGCCGAATTTCTGTAGTATGCGCATACCAATCTCGATATGTGTGCCTTGTACTTCGTGATCTAGGGCTTTACCGATGTCGTGCACCAAAGCTCCAGCTTTCGCTATTGCCACGTCTGCTCCGAGCTCTTCAGCGAGCATTCCAGCAATATGCGCCATTTCAATAGAATGTTGGAGTACGTTTTGCCCATAACTTGTACGGAAATATAATCGTCCAATAATGGCAATAATACGCGGGTCAAAGTTTAATATTCCACACTCATAAACTGCTTGATCGCCCTTTTCCTTAATTATTTTATTTATTTCTTCTTTCGCTTTTTCTACCAACTCTTCTATTTTGGCTGGCTGGATGCGTCCATCCAAAATTAAGTTTTCAAGTGCGAGTCTAGCCACCTGTCTTCGAATTGGATCAAATGAAGATATTACGATAGATCCTGGAGTATCGTCCACGATGAGTTCTACACCGGAAGCTCGCTCAAAAGCTCGTATATTTCTACCTTCTTTCCCGATTATCTTGCCTTTTATTTCATTATTTGGAATAGAGACGATAGTTGTCATCAATTCCGAAGCTGTACTTGAAGCGAGACGTTGTATGCTCGTAGCTAGTATGTCTTTTGCTCTACGATCTAGTTTCTCATGATTACTATTTTCTAGTTTTTGGATTCTGGTTAAGATATCTTCCTCATATTTCTTCTCGATATCTTTTAAAAGCTCTTCCTTTGCTTCTACTTCGGTCAATTTTGCTACTCTTTCTAACTCTGTTCTCTTTTCCTCCTCTATTTTTAATACTTTCTCTTGAATTTTCTTTACTTCTTCTACCTTTGTTTTAATATTATCTACCTCTTTGTTTATCTCTACTTGGCGAGAGTCCAGAAACTCATCTTTTTTGATAAGACGTAGTTCCTTCTCTTTCCATTCTGTACTTTTCTTTTTTTCCTCTTCTTTAAGCTCACTCAGTTTACTTTCTGAAGCTTTCTTTGCCTCATCAGTAATCTTTTGCGCTTCCTCTTTCGCGCCGACCATCATTTGCTTTATGTCGATCTCGATTGATCGTCTCTTGCCGAGCGCGACTATTACGCGCAAGTAGTATCCTACTGCGACGCCCAAAACAAGCGCTCCTGCGCTAATTAAGATTATCATTAATGTACTCATAAGCTTTTGTCAGCTTACAAGAATACGCCACTATATTTGAAGCCCCTTATTCTATCTTAAGAAAATTTTTGACAAAGATTGTAAATTCCTCTTTAAACACTTCATAATATATGGTATATTCTCCTAAACTAAATTAAAAAATTACTAAATTTCAACAAATTTAGTATAACAAATGAAATGAGATATGTCTAGTTTGCAGGTTTTGCGACCGGAGCTTTTGATTTGGTGACTATTTCGTCTATGATTCCGTATTTTTTCGCCTCTTCTGCATCCATGAAGAAATCACGTTCTACGTCCTTTTCTATTTGTGCTAGAGATTTTCCGGTATGTTTAGCCAGAATTTTGTTTAGATTATCTCTCGTTTTCAAAATATGTTTTGCTGTGATGGCGATATCCGTCGCTTGACCTTCTACTCCGCCGAGTGGTTGATGGATCATAACTTCAGCATTTGGCAAGATAAATCTCTTGCCCTTCTTACCAGCAGAAAGGACAATCGCTCCGCCGGAAGCGGCGAGCCCGACACAGAAAGTAGAAACATCTGGACGGACATGGTTAATCGTGTCTACGATGGCCATAGTGGAAGTGACTGAACCGCCAGGGGAGTTGATATATAGATAAATATCCTTTTTAGCGTCTTCTGATTCTAGGAAAAGGAGCTGAGCGATTACGATATTTGCTGTGTGGTCATCGATAGGGCCAGCCAAAAATACAATGCGTTCTCGTAAAAGCCGTGAGTATATGTCATAAGCTCTTTCGCCAAATTGTGATTTTTCGATAACTGTTGGTATTAACATAAGTTCCATTATAGCCTTTTTCAAAGGTATTTCAAGCCTACGTACTTATCCACAAAAATTGTTTAAAAAAGACCTTGCGTGTAGTTTTGAAAATGTGACCATTCTACCTAGTATGAAAAAACTATGGGATAAAAAAGGGGGAGTGCAGACTAATAAAACTGTTGAAAATTATACTGTTGGAGTGGATTATTTACTTGATTTAGGATTGTTGCCTTATGATATTAAGGGCACCATGGCCCATGCTAAAATGTTGAAGAATATAAAAATACTTAATTCGAAAGAATTAAGTATTTTACTAAAAGGACTCAACGGGATCTTAAATCTCTGGAAAACAGGTAAATTCAGGATTGATAAATCTCAAGAGGACGGACACACTACTATCGAATCATATCTCATGGAAAAATATGGTGATGTGGGCAAGAAAGTCCACACAGGGCGTTCTCGTAACGACCAATCTTTAACGATGCCTCGTCTTTTCAGTAAAAGAAACTTTTGGAAATTAAAAAACAAGTAGAAGGTTTGATCGTTGCTTTGGAAGTTCAGATAAAAAAATACGGCAAGATAAAAATGCCTGGTTATACTCACATGCAAAGAGCGATGCCGAGCTTGGTCGGTATGTGGCTGGGGTCTTATCATGACGCTCTCGAGGGTAGTCTTGTACTTATAGATCCAGTTTTAAAGGTGATCGATCAGAATCCTCTCGGTTCTGCAGCTGGTTATGGAGAAAATACTTTAGGTTTAGATAGAAAATTTACAACCAAAGAATTTGATTTCTTTACTCTTCCAGACTCATTTAAAACTAGCTCAAGTATTATGCCTCAGAAGAAAAATTACTCTATTTTAAAGTTGATTCGGGGGAACATCGGAATTTTTAGCGGGTACCAATATCAAATAGAAAATGTCATCAGGAATTTGCCAGTTGGATATAATCGAGATTTTCAATTAATCAAGGAGCCATACATAAAAGGCATAAAGCTTGCGCGAGATACAGTAGAAGTCATCACTCTCGTGGTGGAAAGTCTCGAAGTAAAAAAAAATTTGGAAGCTGCTTGCACACCTGAACTATATGCCACAGATGAGGCCCTAGAATTAGTGAAAGCGGGCAAGAATTTTAGAGAAGCTTACCAAGAAGTAAAACAAAAATATGTCTAATCAAATAAATCCTTGGAATTTAAAAAAGCTAATGTTAGCAGAGATTAAGCAAAGTCGGGGATTCGTGAATTGTCATGCGCATTTCGACAAGGCTTATTTTATTACTCGTGAGGGCTTATCCAAGTCTATGGTCTCTATGGAAGAAAAGTGGAGAATGAGTGATAGCATGAAGAGAGAAAGCACAGTAGAAGACATAAAGGTTCGTATAAGGCGAGCACTGGATTTTCTTGTTGAGCAGGAATGTAAGCTGACTTGTACTTTTGTCGATGCATATGACGCAGTGGGTCACAAATCCATAGATGCTACCTTGGCAGTCAAAGAAGAATATAAAGATAAAATAAAATTACTTATCGTTACTCAGTCACTTGGAGGATTGGTGGATCCGGAGGCTCTTGCTCTTTATGAAGAGATAACAGCCAAGGCGGATATCGCCGGCGGACTTCCATCCAAAGACCGTCCCAATGATATCGAGTACTTAGATAATCTTTTTAAAATTGCTAAAAAATTAAACAAGCCTGTGCATGTGCATATCGATCAATAAAATAATCCAAATGAGCGCGATACAGAAAAATTAATTGCGGAGGTTAAACGTCATGGCTACGAGGGGAGGACAGTGGCTGTTCACACTATCTCCGTTTCTGCTCAACCAAAATAATATCGTATAAAAATCTACAAAGAGATGGCGGAGCTTGGGATTGCAGTGGCTGTCTTTCCTTCACCTACGCTCTCAATGAGACAGCTTGATCAATATCAGGCTCCAGTGCACAACTCTATTGTTAATGTTCCTGAGATGCTCGAAGTTGTAGTGCTAGTAGGGCTCGGAGTAGACAACATCGCGGACTTTTATGAGCCATTTGTAAATGGAGATATGAGGATAGAACTCCGCATCCTCCAAGAAGCCTGCCGATATTACAACCTAGATGAAATGGTCAAAATCGCCTCAACTAATCGGGCGAAAATATTGGCGTATAAGTAATTTCTACTGGCTCTCCAAGAATCTAAATATTTGTTCGTTGGTTAGAACATTTTCGGCATGCATCCGTGCTCTTTCAGGGTCTGCATCTTTGTAGTGTTCCATTATCGCTTCAACTTCTTTAACGATTTGCTCTTCGTCAGCCACTATTTTTTCTATTTTGGCTATTTCATTTAAAACAAGAGCTAATTTGGCTTTCTTTTCTGCATCATTTCTAAATTCCGTCCTTAAATTTTCTTTAGTTTTATTTAAGTGCTTCAGATAATCCTCAAACTTTAGACCCATTTGAGTGATGTCGGACTCCATTCTGTAGAGAATTTTATCAAGTTCAACTTGTATTAGGATCTCCGGCAGATCCATCTCGGATTCTTCAATAATTTTTTCTATTATTTTCAGTCTAGTTTTTTCTTTTTGTAGATTCTGTTTTTCTAGTTTGATGTTTTCTTTAAGTTTCGCAGTAAAATCATCTACTCCAGAGAAGGGTCCGAGGGCTTTCACAAATTCATCATCAAGCGGAGGCAACGCCTCCACCTCCGTAGTTTCCTCATCGTGTTTGTGTTCTTCGCCTTCTTTGTGGACATGTGGCTCAGTTACATGCTTCTTTGGTGCACGGGATTTCCTGATGTCTATGATTGTATCTTCGATATCTTTTTCGGTTACAATAATATTTTTCTCAGCTTCGGTAATTTTAGAAATTATTTTTTTAGCTGCAGTTTTGTAATCAGCAATCTTAATACTCGGCAACACCGCTGTTTTTATTTTAAATCCGAGAGGATTTTTGCGAGCTAGTTTTGTAATAGATATTTCTGGGCGACTAATGGCATCTATCTTTTCGGTTTCGAGAATTTTTGGATAGTGTTCTGCAAGTGCAAGCTCAGCCATTTCTTCTAAAATACTAATCTCAGGAATATTAGAAAGCAATACATTCTCAGGAATTTTTCCTTTTCTGAATCCATCAATATTGACCCTTTCTCCAAGTTTCTTTAGAGCTGTCTTGAAATATCCTTCAAATGCATCGATTTCTAGTTCTCCCTCGATCTCTACCTCACTTTTTGGTAATTTAGTAACTTTAATTTTCATAGATTTTTAGTTTATATTTATTTGGGTATTTTGTCAAAAAAGCCCCGTCACTCGCGAGTGACGGGGCTTTTTTATTTCCTCAACACTTTAGTTCTTAATTTACACCACTTACATCTACGCCCGTGCTTGTGTCTACAGCATTAGCATCTAGTTCTAGCGCATCGAGCTCTCTAGAGTCTGCGGTGGTAATGGCGGTAGATTCACTTTGTGTCTTTTCTAGGGCAGCCTTGTTTGATTGCCATATATATATACCTCCAGCGATAAGTACAATGATAATTATCACTAGCCCGATGAATGCCCCGTTTGATTTTTGTTCTGGTTCCATAAAATTTATTATATTAGATTAATAATGTTGTAAAGTTATTGGGTTGTGGCTTCTGTGCTCACTGAAGTTGTATTTGTTCCTGTAGAAGTTGTAGTGCTTGCTCTCGCTGCAATGTCTGCCTCTCTCTTTGCTTTTATTGCATCCTTTAGTGATTTAAGAGCGTCATTTAGTGCTTTATGGGCTTCTTTAACCAATGTGTTTATCTCTCTTGTTAAGATCACTAGTTTTGCTTTGTTTTCTTTAGAAAGTTCATCTATGGATACAGCCAGTAGGGCATTTGCTTCTACTATCTTAGTGCCGGCAGTGGTGAGTTTGGTCTCAGCTGTCACAATAAAAGTTTTTGCCTCTATCATAACCACTCCCTTAGCCTCCAATTTTACTATTTGTGCATTAACTTTTTCTTTCAAGGAATTAATTCTTTCAACTGCTTCATCGAATCTTTTGACGGCATTTTCTCGTCCAGTGACTCTCGCTTCTTTTGTTTTAGCTTTAGCTGCATCCTTTTCTATTTTTATACTTTCTCTTAAGGCTTCCATCTTTGATTTCATTTCTTCTCGCATTGTTTCATTTGCCTTTTTCATCTCTTCTTTTTTTTCTTTCATTTCTGCATTAAGTTCTATTCTCTTATTTTTCATCTCCGCGTTTAGTTCTATTCTTTTATACTTAAATTCAGCTTGCGTCTCTATTTCAGATGCGTTTACTGTTTGGTTACTTATAAAAAGCGTTATTACTAAAACAAAAAACAAACTCAAATATTTTTTCATAGTTTTTATGATTTAAAATTTATAATTTTGACCTCTTGCTATTATAGCACTATTCGAAATTTTTCAAATAGATGTTGTTATATCTCTTTTCGCACTCTCTTATTACCTTTATAGCTTCAGCTTTATCAAAGAAACCCTTGTTTATTCCAGTACCAGGCTTCTTGAGGTGTTTAACATGCTCCCAAAAATAACTAGTTTCTTTTTTGAACTGTTCCCCTAGGTCATCGATTGACTTTATGTGGTCGCTTCTTCTGTCATCTGATAAAACTGCAATGATTTTGTCATCAACTTCACCCGTATCTTCAAATTTCATTACTCCGATTATACGAGCTTCAACCAGACAGCCGAGTACAAGAGGTTCGATGACATTTACTATCTCAACATCGAGTGGGTCACCGTCATAATCCCATGTTTTAGGAATTGCTCCATAAGCAAAAGGGTAAGCGAGAGAAGAATAACCCACACGGTCAAGCTTCAACTGTCCTGATTCAGTAATGGTCTCGTATTTGTTTATACTACCAGAATTTATTTCAACAATTGTATTTATTATATCTTTTTTGTCCTCCACGAAAGGCGGAAGAACATGCAGTAAGTTGAGCATGTATTTTGAAGGTTTATGATTTATGTTTGCCATGGGGAAAGTATACCTTATTCTTCCTTTTTTTCAACATTATGAGTTTCTGTAGTTTCTTCAACTACCTTGTCGCCCTTGATGTCTATTCTCCAACCAGTGAGTTTGGCTGCAAGGCGTACATTTTGTCCACCCTTGCCGATGGCGAGAGAAAGTTGATCATTGGCGACTTCGAGTGTAGCTTTATGATCTTTTTCATCGATTTCAATAGATAGGACTTTTGCTGGAGATATAGAGTTAGAGACAAATATTTTAGGGTCAGAAGACCATGGAATGATGTCTATTTTCTCACCGCCCAATTCTTGGGTAATAGTGTTTACTCGTGTGCCTTTTTGTCCGACACATGAGCCCACAGCGTCGATGTGTTCATCATTTGAGTGCACCGCTATTTTAGAACGAGCACCGGCTTCTCTGGCGATTGATTTTATTTCGACAACTCCATTCTGGATTTCTGGTGCCTCGATAGCAAAAAGCTTTTCGATAAATTTAGGGTGGGTTCGAGAAAGGCGTAAGTTGATACCTCTTGGTGTGTCTTCGACGGAATACAGGTATGCACGAATCCTTTGACCTCTTTGGAAGAATTCTCCTGGTATTTGCTCTTCAGCTGGCAATATTCCAGTTGCACGATTGAAATCAACATAGACATTACCTCTTTCTACTTTCTGTACGATACCTCCGAGGATTTCTCCTTCTTTGGTGCCATATTCATCTATAATAGATGTACGTTCAGCCTCACGAATCTTTTGGATAATGACTTGTTTAGCTGTTTGGGCAGCGATGCGTCCGTAGTCATCTTTAGCTTCAAGAGGGAACACGACTTCGTCATTTAATTCCACCCCTTTTTTTATTTTCTTAGCATCTTCGAGAAGCATGTGGTGTTCTGCATTGAAGTGCACGCGTTCATCAGCCTCATCTTTTGTGAAGTAGTCTTTCTCGTTTTTCTTATCCTCTACATCCATGATGGCGATAGTTTCATCTACTACTATCTTTATCTGGTAAAAATCCGTTTTACCAGTTTCCAAGTCAAATTTAGCCCTTATGATCTGGCCTTTCTTGCCGTAATCTTTCTTGTAGGCCGCCGCCATTGCTTGTTCTATAGCATCCAATATCTTCTCTTTTGGAATCTTGCGTTCCTCTTCGAGTTGTTCTAGCGCTGATTTAAATGTTTTTAAGTCTAACATGTGTGATTTTGCGAATCACGTCGTGCAAGTCAATTTAGCGCGACGCTATCTATTAAATTTTTTAAAAAAAAAGACCTGTTTCGACAGGACTTTTACTCTCTAAATATATCATAAATCGTATTTTCGTGCAAGGAGCATTAAAAGTATCTAATTATCTTTAATTTGGAAACTTATCCACAGGTAGCCATTATCTTTTTAGTAGGGCTAGTGGTATAATTGTAGCAATGTCAATTCAAATTCCAAGCGCTTTTGAAAAAATATTCTCCGATCATCCACATAGAAGGGCTCGAGTCACTCTTTTGGTTGTTTTTGTGCTTCTCATTGTTGTAGGGGCTCTAGCTTTTTTTCAGAACC
>CALRAE010000003.1 GCA_943350445.1 Candidatus Nomurabacteria bacterium | reverse complement strand
GAACATTTTTTCTTTTTGGGGTTGCCGAGTGAAGCGAGGCAGTGGCGGAACGATACGAGCGTACGATTTAGTTTCAAGTCACCACGCGCTCCGCGCGTGGCACATTACCGATTTTGGAAATAGGTTCGAGCTTGGTACAATAAACACACCAAAACAGAACTCAACGGCTTTTTCAAAGCCAGAAGGTGGGACGCGCGAAGCGCGTCCCACTGATTTCCCCCCATTTTTCCAAACGAATTCAGAATTTTTGGCGTGCTGGCGCGCACTGATTTTTCGCCAAGGAGGAGGTTCGAAATCAGAAGCAATTTTGACTACATTTGCTTTGCCCGAAATACAAAAAGAATTTTTATTACTATGAACAATAATATGGAAAATAAAAAATTCTTTTTGTATGCTCGCAAGTCCACTGATGTCGAGGACAAGCAGGTTCTTTCGATTGAGGCACAGCTCCAAGAATTGCGAGACTATGCCAAGAGAGAAAATCTGAATATCGCCCTTGAATTTGTCGAAAAGCAATCTGCGAAAATTCCTGGCAGACCGATTTTTAACGAAATGATAAAATGTATCGAAAAGGGCGATGCAGATTCTATTCTCTCTTGGCATCCAGATCGTCTCGCAAGAAATAGTATTGATGGTGGGAAGATAATTTACCTCCTCGACACAGGGAAACTTGCGAGCCTCAAATTTCCCACTTTCTGGTGCGATAGCACTTCGCAAGGGAAATTTATGTTGAATATGGCTTTCGGGCAAAGCAAATATTATGTGGATTCTCTTTCCGAAAACACCAAAAGAGGACTTCGCCAAAAAGTGAGAAATGGAGATTATCCAACGCTTGCTCCTGTCGGCTACATCAACGACTCGCGAACAAAAACTGTTGTCGTTGATAGAAAGAAAGCAAAAATTATTAAGCAAGCGTTTGAGTTTTATGTAAAAGGTGGGAATAGACTGGAAGATGTCTCAAACTTTTTGGCGAAGCACAATCTATTTTCAAAAACCGGAAAGAAAATCCACAAATCCCGTGCGACTTCAATTCTCTCAAATCCTTTCTACACTGGACTATTCCGATATGGTGGTGAACTCCACGAAGGAAAGTACGAGCCAATCATTTCAAAGAAACTTTTTGATCAGGCGCAGGAAATGTTGAAACTTCGCGGTAAGCCAGATAGAAAGCCCCTAAACGACCCACAACCTTTCTGTGGCCTCATTTCCTGCGCCTCATGCGGAATGATGATAACTGGCGAATACAAGGTTAAGAAACAAAAGAATGGTAATACTCACGAGTATGTGTATTATCACTGCACGAAGAAAAATAAAAATGTGAAATGTAAAGAACCTTGTATTCGCCAAGAAATACTAGATAGCCAGTTATCATCCTTAATCAAAAAAGTTTCTTTGCCAAAAGACTGGGCGGTGGAACTCAATCGTCTTGCTTTGCAAGACCACGGAAAATCCGCCCAGTCTTTGACTGCTTGTGTGAAAGAGAAACAAGAGAAGATTTCTTCAATTTCAATTAGACTGGAGCGACTTCTTAATGGATATTTAGACCAAGATATTGATAAGGAAGATTATCGTGCTGAAAAAGGAAAATTGCTTTTACAAAAGAAGTCGCTCGAGGAAGAAATCTACAATCTTTCACACAAGCAGAATGATTGGCTCGAACCTTTCCAAAACTGGCTAGAAGTCGCACAGAATATAGACAAAATTGCTTCTGATTCAGACCTTTTTGCCAAAAAGGTCTGTGCCAAAGAAATCTTTGGCTCGAACCTCCTCCTTGGCGAAAAACAGGTGCGCGCCAGCACGCCAAAAATTCTGAATTCGTTTGGAAAAATGGGGGGAAATCAGTGGGACGCGCTTCGCGCGTCCCACCTTCTGGCTTTGAAAAAGCCGTTGAGTTCTGTTTTGGTGTCCTCGGCGGGAATCGAACCTACAATTACTCCTTAGGACGGAGTCGTTATATCCATTTAACTACGAGGACCTATAAGGACCATAGTATATTAGAGGTGGATTAAAGTCCAAGCAACTTAACTATTACTGGCTTGTTAAAACCAACAACTAAATCATTGTCGATGATGATAACAGGTACGCCCATTTGGCCGCTTTTTTCCACTAATTCCTTTCTCTTTTCAGGGTTCCCTGCCACATCAAACTCAGTATAGGTAATATTTTTTTCCTTAAAGAAATCTTTAGCCATGTGGCAAAAATGACAGGTTGGGGTTGAATAAATCGTTACATTTTTCATAAAACTTTTAAAATATTATTTTTTAATACTGTAATTATATCATACTTGCCCTAAAGACAAAACAGGGATATATTTTATACAATTGCGGGATTAGTTTAGTGGTAGAATGAGTCCTTCCCAAGGATTAGACGGGGTTTCGATTACCCCATCCCGCACAAAGTAAGGGATAGCAAGCAAACTGCTTTGCTTGTGTGGGGAATCGAAAAGGCTTTTCCTTTGCGCCAGATGGAAAAGCACCTGGCTACGTGGTAGCTCGATTACCCCATCCCGCACAAATTTTTACAAACTATTTATCTTAAAATCTTTTAAGTGTTTTTCTGCCTCTCTTGCTACCCTTCCCATCATCGTCACAGCCTGTAGGGGATATTTTCCTATAGCTGTCTCTTCAGAAAGCATCACTGCATCAGCACCGCTAGATATAGCACAAGATATGTCAGCAACTTCCGCACGTGTTGGCTCTGGATTTTCCATCATAGATATCATCATTTGGGTCGCCACAATTACTGGCTTCCCTGCCTTTTTACACCTATCAATGATATCTTTTTGAACAAAAGGTATTTGCTCAACAGGAATTTCATTACCTAAATCTCCCCGAGCCACCATGATAGAGTCAGTGGCTCCTATTATTTCATCTATATTAGTAAGTGCTGACTTGCGTTCGATTTTTGCAATAATGGGAATGATCTTACCAAATCCTTTCATTTTTTCTCTCAATTTTAAAATATCTCCCGCACTACCCACATAAGACATCGCCACATAGTCCACACCCTGCTCAATACCAAATTTTAAATCAACTAAATCCTTTTCAGTAATTATTTCTAAAACACCCTCATTGAATTTATGACCCAACTGTTCCTGAATTCTTGGACCAGACAAGTCTTGAATAATTGGAATTTTTTTACCGAGCTCTTTTGCCACCTCTCTAATATTTTTTATATAACCAGCATGCTCCTCATAAGTACCCCAAGATAAATTGAGGCGAGCGATAGACATATTGTTTTCTATCATTTTTCTAACTACTTCTTTTTCCCTGGTAGCTGGACCTATGGTGGCCACAATTTGAGCTTTTGAATGCATATTCTTTTTATTTCTATGATTATAGCATTTCTATGATTAAATTACTTGAACCAATTCTTCCAGAAGAATAAAGATTCTATGAATCCACCTGATTCTTCCTCTTGAACCTCCACATTACTTTTATTATCTATTACCACGATAAGCCTTTCTCCTTCTTTTGCTAAACCAAATTTACCACGTATGCTTTCTTCTACCCCACCTCCTGTATTCAACTTAGATATATCAGCTCCAAGCCTTTCTTTCATTTTCTTTAAATCGGCAACCTTTATTTCGGCCACTTTTCTATTCTGCTCGGTTACTATCATTTTAACCATAAAACCCACTACAGTGTAACCAAATATTACTACAAAAAACACCAAAAGGGCCAGTACTGGCCGTGATTGTAAAATATTTCTAAAACCTCCCTTTTGTTGAAAACTTCTCATATTATGTTAATATAAATAGTATATGCTTTTCAATAAAAAACATCAAAAGAAAATACAAGTAGTTTGGGCGGTCATCAGTATACTAATCATCATCAGCATGATTTTATTGTATTCCCCATTCTTCACCATTCAATAGGCTAGTTTTCTCCATTTCGCATCATTTTCAAAAACACATCTTGCGGGATATTTACCCTACCGTGTTCTTTCATTCTTTTCTTTCCTTTCTTTTGTTTTTCACGAAGTTTCATTTTGCGAGTAATATCACCTCCGTACATATGGGCAGTAACGTCTTTTTTCATTCCACTAAGGGTGCGTGATGATATAATACGTCCCAATGCCTTACCTTGAATTTTCAATGTAAACATCTGCCTTGGTAAAAGTCTTTCCAACTTTAAGACAGACTCTTCAGCCTCAGTTTCAACTCTTTTTTTAGAAATAACCTTAGAAAAAGCTGGCACTATCTCATCTGCAACAAGCACATCGAGTCGAGTGACTTCTGCCTCGCGCATTTCAGCCATTTCATAAGAAATAGATCCATAACCTGAAGTTGTACTTTTTAATTCATCGAAAAAATTTCGCATTAATTCACGAAGAGGCATTCTTACAGATACTGATGAACGATTATCTCCAAAGTTTTCTGTTTCTCCCACTTCACCTTCATGATCAAACAAAAGCTGCATAATATTACCTATATAATTAACTGGGGAAATTATTTTTGCATTAACCCACGGCTCAAAGACAATTTTAATATTGCCATCATCTGGAAAAAAATACGGGGAATAGATCTTCTCTCTTTTGTCATTATTGTTCACAACTTCATAGATAATAGAGGGTGTCGTTATCACCAAATTAAGATTAAATTCACGTTTTAATCTTTCAGTGATAATCTCAAGATGTAGCATCCCAAGAAAACCACAACGGAATCCCCTACCTAAAGATCCTGAAGATTCTTCTTCATATGAAAATGAAGAATCAGAAAGTTTTAACTTACCCAAAGAAAGTTTTAGAATGGCAAAATCATCCGCATCTTCTGGAAAGACACTTGCCCAGACTACAGGCATTGGTTGCATATAACCAGCAAGTGCTGGCAAAGGATTCGCAGATTTAGTGATTGTATCTCCAACAGACGCGATACCGGGCTTCTTTATACCAGTAACTATATAACCTATCTCACCCGAAGAAACAGACTCGCGAGCCACTTCTTCTGGTGAAAAAGTCCCCACCTCAAGCGCAGTAAATTTCTCATTTGATACAGCGAAGGTCAAATTGTCGCCCTTTCTTACCTTGCCATCGAGTACTCGTACGAAGACTATGACCCCACGATGATTCGAATATTTAAAGTCAAAAATAAGTGCACGCAAGATATTTTCATTATTTTCTTGATTTTTATGAGTTTCTATTGGAGCTGGAACACGTTTTATAATTTGCTCTAATAAGAAAGACACGCCTTCACCTGTACGACCCGAAACTTGTAATATTTCTTCAGGACTACAACTTAGAAGCTTTATAACTTCTTCTTTAACATCAGATATCCTAGCGAGAGGTGAATCTATCTTTGTAATAACAGGAATGATCTTCTTGCCCGCCTCAGTGCCCCCACCACGCGCCATAGCGAGCGTGGTGAGTGTTTGCGCCTGCACTCCCTGTGTAGAATCAATAAGCAAAATAGAGCCCTCCACGGCCTTTAAAGCACGAGATACTTCATAAGAAAAGTCGACGTGCCCTGGGGTGTCGATTAGATTCAAAGCATACTTTTCTCCATCAAAATCATATTCCATTCTTACTGGCTGCATTTTGATAGTGATGCCACGCTCACGTTCGAGCTCCATAGAGTCCAAAACTTGATCTCTCATTAAACGTTCTGGCACTGTGTGTGTAATCTCCAGCATCCTATCAGCCAAGGTACTTTTACCATGGTCAATGTGCGCTATTATTGAAAAATTTCTGATGTGTTTTAAATCCATAAATTATTTTACTCTTCCAAAAATCCTCCTGTCTGATGACTCCAAAGCTCAGCATAAAAACCATTTTTTTCTAGAAGTTCTTTATGTGTTCCTTCTTCGACAATTTTACCTTTGTCAAGAACCACAATCCTATCCATCTTTTGAATGGTCGAAAGTCTGTGAGCTATGACTATCGTGGTCTTATCCTTCATCAGCTCATTGAAGGCATCTTGAATATATGACTCGCTAATACTATCCAGTGAACTTGTCGCTTCATCGAGAATTAAAATCGGGGCATCTTTTAACATCGCCCTAGCTATCGCTATCCTCTGACGTTCCCCACCTGAAAGTTTAACCCCACGCTCACCAACAAAAGTATTGTATCCATGTGGTAATTTTGAAACAAACTCATGAGCATGAGCTTTTTTAGCTGCCTCAATAATTTCTTCATTACTTGAACCATTTTTTGAATAACCAATATTTTCCTTAATACTCCTATGAAACAAGATCGACTCTTGTGGTACATAAGATATGGTCTGCCGTAGATCATCCTGCCTAATACTGGCTATATTTTGTCCATCAATCAATACCTCACCACCTTTAACATCAGCAAAACGCAAAAGTATTTTAACAATTGTCGATTTACCAGAACCAGAATGCCCCACCAGGCCCACCTTTTCTCCAGATTTTATATTAAACTCAAAATCATTAAAAACTGCGTAATCCTTTATATATTCAAAGTTTATTTTTTTAAAACTTATATTACCTTTTGAGATTATACATTTTTCGGGATTTACCACGTCTACAATATCAGACTTTTCTTCAAAAATATCGACCATCTCTTTAGCATCGGCCATCGACTTAAACAACCTTGTCATTGATTTTCCTAATTCCCATAAATGATCAAGGGAGGCAAACATATAAATTTGAATTAAAACAACCATACCAGTAGTGATAGATCCAGCAAGCCACATCTTTACTACAACAAAAAGAACCACGATTTGAAGTATCGCCATTAAAATACCCTGAATAGTATTCTGAAAATTCGCAAAACCCCAAGCTTTAGCACGTTTACCATATTCATCAAAAGTTATATCTTTAAAAGATGCATACTCATTTTCTCTATTGGAAAATATTTTGATATTTAAAATATTAGTAAAAGAATCTGCAAAATGTCCAGTTACCTTGGAATCCGCTTCGGCTTCCATCAAGTCATACCTGACTTTTTTATTAATAAACAACAACGTAATGAGAATATAGATTATCGCCCAACCTAAAATTATATAGGCCACCAATGGAGCATTAAAAAATAAAATGACAAACACCCCAGTGAAATGTATAAATGTAAACCAAAGATTGAAACTTATAACCTCACTTATTCTCTCAAAAGAAGCAGCAAATCTTTTTGACTTTGAGACAAGACTTCCAGAAAAGTGATTGGAAAAAAAACGATACGAATGATTCATTAAACGGCTAAAGGTATCATTGTGTATTTCCCTAATTACATTTGATTGAAAGTGTGTGATTAAGTAATCTCCTGCTCTATAAAAAATATTATAACCGACCACCGAAAACACAATAAAAAAAACATAACGAAATAATTCTTCGCTTAATTCGATGCTCGGCACTGAGCTAGAAATTAGATCAATAACATTCTTATACAAGAATGGATTTATAATACTCGAAATAACCACCGCTATGCCATAAGTAATGAATGTAAAATAAAAGGACAACTTGTATTTCCTGATTTGCTGCCAATAATAATGAAAAATCTTGCCAAAAAGCATACTTTACATACTAACAGAAAAAACCAATATATTAAAGCCCTTCTTGAGATGGAGCGACAACCTTTGCGCGCCAGAATTTAGTTTTAAATGTTTCAAACAAGTAGCTCAGTTCTTCATTTTTAAGTAAATAAAGAACTAAAATAGCTGCCAATATGCCAAAAATACCAGAAATGAAGCCTTGCAGGAAAACCCCAATAAGTGTGGTTGTGCCAAAAATTGGAGATAGTATATTTAGACCAATGTAAGAGACAAGCCCTAAAAAGAAAGAAGCTCCTAGGCTTTGGAAAAAGGTTTTAGAAATGAATGTTTCCTTTGGCATAAAATCTTTCTTAATAAAGAACCATTGCAAAATAAAATTTAAAATAGTACCAGCAGAATAAGCGAGCGGCAACATCAACACTGCTGTACCTGGTATGTCACTCACCTTAAACAAAGCTTCGATGAAATAACGAAACATATCAGCATTCTGAAATAAATGAGTAAGAGAATAAGCCAAAACTATAATCACCACGGAAGAAAATAAATTAATCATTAGCGGACGCTTGGTATTACCCACCGCATAATAAGAACGAGAAAGAAGGGTGATCATCCCTTGTGCCATGATAGATACAGAGAAAATGGCGAGACATGCTGCCACCAGACGGGTATTCTCCCAAGAAAACCCCCCTGACCCGAGTATCACGCGCACGATCTGTGCACGAACCACAATAAAGAGAAATATAACTGGTAAAGACCAGAAGACTATTGCCCGCGCAGCAGATTTTAAGTGCATTTTAAATTCTTCCATTTTACCCAAAGACACAGACTTGGCTAAAGTTGGAAAAGCTGCCACTGCATATGAAATACCAATAATATTAAGCGGTACCGACTGAAGATTAAAAGCAAAGTTGAATACTGAAATAGAGCCACTTTTTAGAAAAGAAGCTCCAGCGATAATGTAGATCAGAGCAATATTGTTAAAAGAAAGCCCAAGAGTCCTAGGAAGTGACGTCAGAGCAATACTTTTTATATCTGCATAATTAATAGGGAAAGAAAATCTGGGCGCAAATCCACACGACTTTGATGCTACGACCTGTATGGCGAAGTGCATAAATGCACCAAGCACCACCCCGAGGGCAAGTCCATATATCCCTAAAGCAGGATAGAGAAATACCACACCGATAATAATGCCTATATTGTAGAAAATAGGGCTTAAGGCATACATGAAAAACTTTCTAAATAATTGAGTGACTGTTCCAAACAAATTCGAAAGTCCTAAAAGTATTGGAGAGAGCAACATGATGCGCGAAAGCATTATTAATTTTTCTTGAAAAACAGGTGTAAATCCCGGAGCAATAAGTGGAGCTAAATATGGCATTAAAAAGAAAGCAAAGACAGAGACGACAACCATAACTAGAAGAAAAACAGTGAAAATATCGTTTAAATATTTTTTTGCTTCTTCTGTCACTGTATCACCATTCATCTTGGCTGTAATAAATGGCACTAGCACAGTGACAGAGGCAAGAGAAGCAATAGAAATAAATATAAGATCTGGAACACGAAAAGCAGCATAATAAGCGTCTAGAGACGATGACGGACCAATGAAGTGCGCAATCGAACGATCACGAAACAGCGCTAAAATCTGAGAAAGTAGTGTGAAAAAACCCAAAAGAAGCGCTGCTTGATTTATGTTTACAGATTCTTTACTGAAGATCCTGAATATTTTCTCCATTTATTTCTTTTTGGTAGTAGTTGAAGCTTTGATTGAATCTGAAGTAGGAGCTGGAGTACTAACCTTGAAAGAGTCAGCGTACTTTATCAAGTCTTTGTTGGTTGGAGAAATAGATAGAGCAGTCTGTGCATAAGAAAGCGCAGCAGCATTATCACCCTCTTCTTTTGCGATCTGAGATAGAATAATATAAGCATCGATATAATCTGGCTTGAGGGCAACCGCAGCACTAGCATATTCCTTAGCTTCTTTGACTTTCTTGTCAGCCATAGATACGCTAGCCATGTTTAATTTGATACCTGGATTCTTTGGGTTTAAAGCAGAAGCTTTAGCATAAGATTCAATTGATTTACTATATACATCTTTGACTCCAACAGAAGCAAGTCTTTGATATATAGAACCAAGAGCTTGGTGATTCAAATAATTTGTAGGATCATAATTAATCGCGAGCTGGGCTCCACTTACTGCCTGTTCTAAACTAGATTGTAGTGTTGCTTTGTCTTCGTCAGAAAGGGTGGTAGCATCTTTAGCTACAATTGAATTTAATTTAACAAGGTACACCTGTGCATAAGTACGCAAATACAAATCATTCTGATGAAATGTGAGAGCCTTAGAGATCGAAGATTCTGCAAGTGATATATCTGACGCTGTAACAGCCTTGGAAAAATATGAGACAGACACGAGACGTTCTATGTATTTAAATGAAACAGCTGCTGCTGCTATCAACATGATAACAATAAACAATATCGAAAAGAAACTCTTTCTATGATCATTTAAGTAAGAGAATGAAATTTCTCCCTTGTGGTGTAAAGAAGAAGAGAGTCCGATGAAAATACCTGCAAAAGCAAGCGCCAACAAGAACACTACCGCCCCTGCCGAATAGAAGAAACAGGAAACAAATAAGTAGAGAGATAGTACGAAAAATGCCATTGTCTCCCAGTTTGACCCATTCTTGATACTAGAGAAAATAGACTTAACACCAGCCACGATCAATAAAATGAAGAAAGTGAGGAGGGTAAGTATGCCTACAGCACCTGTAGTAGCCGCAAAAGTTGGAATCAAACCTGAACTAGAATTAAAAGTAGTGCCCCAATATTCATTACCATTAATTGTATTGTTTATGTTGATTGGTTTATACATTGCCCATGCAGCCCCGAACTTATTTGGACCCATACCAAACATAGGGTGTTCTGTGAGTACAGACTTAGTCACACCCATTGTAGCATTAAAAGAAGGGTTAACTTCAATATTTGGGACCTCTAAATAGTTTGGCAAGATACCTCCAATAAATCGTGCAGACATGAAAAATAAGAGCGTAACCATAATTATCACAAAAGAAAAAACTGGAAAATTATCTTTGGTATTACTAGCACTTTCTGTATTCTTTTCCTTTAAAGAAATAGAAATTTTGTAAACGAAAATAATTAGAGCAAAAATACCAAGAAGCTGCCACACGAACTGGAAGTTGACAGCTGCGATAACTATCATTGAAAGCACTGCTAATGCTTGAAGTAGCCGTTTCTCTACCTTTGTAGTTGGGAAAAATTCAACAATAAGAAGAGACATCAAAGCTGAAAAACCTGCGAAAATACCAAGTGCATTCCATGAACCCAAGAGGTTGTCAGACTTAGAAGCTAAAACTCCAAGAGATAAGATATCGGGTAGCAATAAACGAACAGCCTGGAAAACCAAAAGTACAGCACCAGACAATATTGAACCAAATAAAACTATCTTAGCCTTCTTTGGATCTCGTAAAATGATTGAAGACATAAACATCAACAAGAAAGCAGCAAAAATGAACCAGAAGGTGCCAACATCAAACATTGTACCAAAGAAAGCAACCTCGGAATCTTTCATGAAAGAAGCTGACAAAAGAAAAGCAAGCACAACTCCTCCGCCCGCAAGTAATGTTGCAGATCTTGGAAGGGTTATTTTTCCGTCAAAAAAACGAGCTAGACCCCAACAAATAACTGAGACAGTGAGTCCGACCACCAAAAGTAAACCTTTAGAAGTTTCGATAGGAATATTAGTAAAAGGTAAAAAGAAAACTGGGAGTAAAACTATTACTAAAAATAATGACACGAAAGAAATCCTATCAAATATATTTGTTTTCATCCGTCAATTATACTATATGTCAATTTCAAAAAGCAACTAAACCACTATGTTGATAAGTCGATTTTTGACATAAATCACCCTTTTCACATCTTTACCAGCCATATGCCTTAAAATAACCTCATTTTTGAGCGCTTTCTCTTTAATATTTTCTTCTTTTTCTTCAGCTTGTATGAAAATTTCTGCTCTTATCTTGCCATTTATCTGTAAAATAATTTTTATCTCTTCATTTTGCATTAAAGCTACATCCCATTTTGGCCACTCTGAAATATTTATGGACTTTTTTTCTCCAAGCGAGCTCCAAAGTTCCTCTGTAATATGTGGAGCGAATGGTGAAAGTATTTGCAAAAACATTTTGAAATCCTCAATAGAAATATTTTGTTTTTTTTCCATCTCTGTTGCGAGAATCATCATTGAAGAGATCGCTGTATTGAAATGCATCCCCTCTATATCTTCTGATACTTTTTTTATTGTTTTGTGGAGAAGCCTCGAGAGGTGTTCCGGAGATAAATTCAAGGAGCCGTGTATCACCTGCTGAAGCAGTCCTGTCCTCTTGTCTCCGAGGGCGAAGGTGGGAGAATTTTTCTCTGGAACACTTCTCGGAACGGAAGAAGTGATGGTCTTCTGTCCTATCCGCCAAACTTTTTCTATAAACCTGCGTGAACCTATAATACTCTCTGTAGACCAAGCGACAGATTGATTAAAGGGCCCCATGAACATCTCATAGACACGCAGTGTATCTGCGCCATATGTTTTTACTATGTCGTCTGGATTGATCACATTACCAAGTGATTTTGACATTTTTACTCCCCCTTCACCGAGAATCATGCCATGTGAAGTACGCTTCACATACGGTTCATTTGTGGGTACAAGCTTTAAATCATATAGGAATTTATGCCAAAAACGAGAATATAAAAGGTGAAGAGTAGTATGCTCGTTGCCTCCGTTATACCAATCCACTAGACCAGCTTTTAGCTTAGAATCCGACCAATAATAGAGATTCTTGGGTGACGCAAACTGTTTACTATTATTTGGATCAATATACCGAAGATAATACCAAGAGCTCCCCGCCCAGTTTGGCATCGTGTCAGTTTCTCTCTTTGCCTTACCCCTACACTGCGGACACTTCACATTTACCCATTTTGCAATGTTTGCAAGTGGGGATTCCCCTGAATCCGTCGGCTGGTAATTCTTCACTTTTGGTAGCTCCACTGGCAAGTCTTTTTCCGGCACTGGCACAAGCCCACATTTTTCGCAATTTATCACAGGTATAGGCTCACCCCAATATCGCTGACGAGAAAATATCCAGTCTCGAAGTTTAAATTTCGTAATTCTTTTTCCGTAATCTTCAAAACCCGCCTTCTCATAATTTTCAACAATTGGTAATTTATATTTTTCTGCGAACTCCTTATCACGAACATCATCTGCTGGCACAGCCATGATGGCTCCCGTGCCATAACCTGCAAGGACATAATCCGCTATCCACACAGGCAACGCCTGTGTATTGCCTGGATTTATGACTTTTATACCCTTGAGTTCTATACCTGTTTTTTCTTTATTTTCTGCGGTACGTTCAACATCGGTCTTTTTTTTATTTGCTACGATATATCGTAGTACTTCATCCCAATTAGTAATTTCAGATTTTAATTTTTGAACTAAATTATGTTCCGGCGCAAGCACTAAATAAGTCACCCCAAAAATAGTGTCTGGCCGAGTGGTAAACACTTTTGCACTCTCCTCCGTAAGGCCTTGCCTAGCGGAAACTATTTTAAAATCCACTTCTACCCCTTCACTCTTCCCTATCCAATTCCTCTGTCCGAGTTTTATTTGTGGTAGGTAATCCACATCATCCAAATCTTTATAAAGCCTATCGGCATATTTGGTAATGGCGAGCATCCATTGCTCTTTCTCCCTTTTTTCTACCACCGTCCCACAGCGTTCGCAACATCCATTTACAACTTCTTCATTTGCAAGTCCAATTTTATCCTTCGGACACCAATTTATAGTCATCTTTGCCTTATATGCTAGGTCCTTTTTCAAGAATTGCAAAAATATCCACTGCGTCCATTTATAGTATTTTGGGTCAGTTGTATTTATTTCTCGTGACCAATCGAAAGATATGCCGAGTGATTTTATTTGTCGACGATAAGTATCAGTATTTTTCTTAGTGACCACTCGTGGATCAAGGCCGGTCTTTATAGCGTAATTCTCCGTCGGCAAACCAAAAGCGTCCCAACCTATTGGATACAAGACATTAAAGCCTTGCAACCTTCTCTTTCTAGAAATTATATCCATCCCGATATACGGCCGTGGATGCCCCACATGCAAACCGTCTCCGGACGGATATGGGAATTCAATTAGACTATAATATTTTGGCTTCTTAGACTTATTATTTTTTGGGTCCTTTGCATAGTAGACCCCATTTTTCTCCCAAATAGTCTGCCACTTTTTTTCGATTTTTTTATGGTCGTATTCTTTCATACATTACATAATAAACAAAAAACCGCCTTTATGCAAAGAGGTTTTTTGTATTTCAAAGAAATATTTTATTAGTATCTAGGCACTTCCTTAGAATACATATTTGGATTTATGGTCTCTGTAAAACAATAGTGCCCAGCGGGGTGTGTCCATCCACCATTGGATATGAATAAGAAGTTCGTACTATTTTTATCAGCAACTGATTCTTTATTAAATTCTGCACAGAGATTATATGTTGTGTTAGAAGTCTTCATATACTCGTATGATTTTTGAGTTTGAGAGTCAACTTTAACAGGATAATAATTATTCTGATATGAATTTATTTCTCTTATGTCTTGTGGCAAAGTTCCTTTATTAGAATAAAAACTTGTAACTTGATTATTTATATTTTGTAGGTCACTTACTTTCTGCTCATCATATTTATATAACCTCTGTGTTCGAGGTGAACCAAGAACAGCAAAACCCCAGACAATTGATCCTATGACGATTATTAACGCAGTGATTCTCCAAACTATTCTAGAGTTTTTTGTTAATTTTTTTCTGAGATCAGAAATGTAGTAGATAAATAGACTAGTAAAGATAACAAGTAGAACTATGACCTTCAAAAGAAAGCCTGTGGTCAATTCTTGTCCATCAATAAAATAATAAACAACTGTTATTAAATCCCCCGCAACAACACAACCGGAAATAAAAAGAGTCATGTATGTAAGACCTCTATGAATGAGACTATTTTGCATTTCTGGCTCCACTCTGTAACTCTTTTCTAAAAACCACATTAGAAGAATAAAAATTGGAAGGAGTACAACTAAAGTAGCAACAGGCCAACTGATTGACGAACTTCCAAAATAATTATAACCGTTAGTGATTTTAGGATAAGCTGTGTTAATGATAGTAAACAATAAACCTAGAAGATTACCTACTAAGACATATAACGAAATAAAAGCTCCAAGATTTAGAAAGAAATCTTTTGCGCTTGCTTTTGGTTTTATTTGAGTTGGATCCATGTTATTTGTGTTATTACGATTATTAATAAATACAACGATACCCACGACGATGGCGACCAAGATTATGAGTGGAACAAAAAGATAGAGAATATAGGGCAAATAATTTAACATATATCAATTATACACTCCAGACGGCAGTGTTCGCAAGCGAAATAATGCGATTATTTGATTTTTCTAAGATACACAACTCTCCAGCCTGAACATCCCCACCAAAATCTTTCATCATTGCTTCTAGTGCGTATCCGAGAGAAAGCGAAGAAGAATCAATGGCATAGGAAGTCAAAATAACAAAAAGTGGTTTATCGCTTAAAACTTTTCTTACTGCGGATAGAAGTTTCGGCAACATTTCTTCTATTTTCCAAACTTCCCCATTTGGTCCTCTACCAAATTTCGGCGGATCCATTATTATGGCATCATACTTGTTACCTCTTTTTTCTTCTCTTTCGAGAAATTTAATAGCATCATCTTCTATCACCCGCATGGGTAATTTATCTAAACCCGCTACATTTTGATTCTCTTTGGCCCAATCGAGAGTTTGCTTTGAAGCATCTAAGTGTGTAACCTCTGCCCCCGCACGCAAAGCAAAAAGGCTCGCCACACCAGTGTAACCGAATAAATTCAAGAATTTGATAGGTCGTCCAGCATTTTTTATGGTATTTTCTATAAAATCCCAATGACTTACCTGCTCGGGGAAAAATCCTAGATGTCGAAATGGAGTAGGCGAAGCTAGGAATTTTATATCTTTGTAAGACATTTCCCATTTAAACTCAACTTTGTGCGTCATATTCCATCCACCCTTAGCACCCTCCTTGGTACTCCAAAATTTACCATCAGCTTTATTCCACTCTTCATTTGATAAAGTCCTTTCCCAAACAGCATCACTATAAGGACGCACAAAAGTATACTTACCAAAACGCTCGAGTCTCTCTCGACCACCGGTGTCGAGAAGCTCGTAATCATTTTTATCCGTCAGTAAGGCTGGCCACTCTTTTGAAATAAAAATTTCAATTTCTTTTTTCATATTAAGAATTCTACCATATATTCGTTTTGCTCAGTATCTACGAATTTTATATTAAAAATTCAATTTACCCATTCGACATACTCAGGGTCATTGAGTTCATACCAGAAACTCAATAACATCACCATCTTTAACAATATATTCTTTACCTTCTGTTCGCACCCAACCTCTTTCTTTCGCTTTTACAAAACTCCCTGCCTCGATTAGTTGATCATAAGACACAACTTCCGCACGAATAAACTTCTGTTGAAAATCAGTGTGTATGGATTTGCCCGCAAATGGCGCTGTCGCTCCACGAAGTGTCGTCCAAGCCCTTGATTCATCTTCACCGGTGGTAAAAAAAGTGATCAAGTTTAACAAATCGTAGCCTGCCTTAATAAGTTTATCGAGTCCTGTACCGAAAACTGCATCGACTTCAATATAGGGACCATTAAGTTTTGATATAAAATCTTTTTTGACATTTTCTGCTGCCTCAGAACTATTTAAGACATATAAGGTTGGTTTTTTAATCCCAGCCTTGTCTAATTCAAAATTTATAACCTCGATATCAAAAAGCGGATCCACTTTATCGTGAACATGAATCGTATTTGGATCTTCAAAAATTCGCACCACTTCAATAATCGCATCTACTTCCCTAATGTGCGACAGAAATTTATTACCAAGACCCGCCCCTTCTGATGCACCCTTGACCAACCCTGCGATGTCTACGAACTCCACGACAGCAGGCACTGTTTTTTTAGATTTGGAAATAGTAGATAGTTTTGTAAGTCTTTCGTCTGGCACGGGAACAATTCCCACAGATGGATCAATAGTGCAGAAAGGGTAATTCTCTGCAGGAACACTTTTGTTTGTAAGCGCATTAAAAAGCGTGGACTTCCCCACGTTTGGTAAACCGACAATTCCAATCTTTAAAGACATAGAGAAAATATAGCAAAATTTCAACTTCTAAGCCAATTTTTTAAGTTCTTCTTCGTGTTTTTTCATTACTTCTATTGAAGCAGTCTGCTGATCCATTCCTCCTTTTATTTTTACTTGCACTTCCTCGGCAATAGTCTTAAAAAGCTCAGGATTCTTCTCCATCATGCTTATAAACATATCTATTTGCGCTTCTGGCACGCCCTGCGTGCGAAGCATTTTTTTAATTAAAAAATTTTGAAACATGCAAACAATATACCACATAATAAAATTCTTTGAAATATAACTTTTGGAGGGGTTTTCCGAGCGACGGCGAGGAAACTTCAGAATTTTTCAAGCTTCGAAAAATTTGTACCGGAAAAAGTTTATATTTCAGAGAATTTTACAACTACTCATCCAGTATCTTAAAATCATCTCCGATCTTAAATGGGATGCCTTTTCGACGAACAAAATAAACAGCACCGGCTGATGCACCAATAAAAACAAAGGCTAACATCGGAGCATAAGGAATTACGCTATTTTTAACTACGCCACTTGAAGAAACCAGGGCACCCAAATTTTCAGCTGGCACCAACGGTAATCTCAATATTTCTTCTGTATCGGCTGAAACTTCTTGAATGGGAGTAGCACGGACCGACGTTGTAGTTTTGATCGGAGGATTTTCTTTTTTAATAACATAGTTAATAGATCCCCCATAATCAAAAACAGTTTTCCACTGTGAATTCATTAATTTTAGAGTGTCTTTATCTAAAATGGTAAAATTGGTAAGGTTTGGAGAAATAAACAATTTCTTTTTTGGATTTATAATGGTATTTTTCGGAAAAGTAAAACTTTTCAGATTACTAGCCAAGATCCATCCAGAAATATCAGCATTGTATTCTGTATTGTTACTCAACTCAACAAAAAAATCTTGCTCGTTCCCCACACCAGAGATTGATATGTCTGACGGAGCCACCCTGATAGTCATCTGATCAGAGGCATCCGGGACGCCGCCATAAGAATTCATGTAATATTCTAGATTCATGACATATTCACCAGAATAAAAATAGGTATGCGACATACTTGCATTATTTTGGGTACTACTTACTTGTATTTCTCTAGAATCACCATCTCCGAAATTTATAAAATACCCACCATGGAATAATTTTTCTTTATTATAACCAGTAGCAGTAAGTTGAAATACTAATGGGTTACCGACCAAAACAATGTTCTTTACGATAATTTTAGTTCTAATTTTTGACTCCTCCACTGGTTTATTTTTTACTTCTTTTATGGTCGTATCATTAGAATTATTACTCTGAGTAGCGCTTCCTACTCCACCTCCGCTAGATGAATTGGGTGTAGAAGCTTCATTCGTAGCTCCGGGTGTAGGCGTATTCCCCGTCCAAGAACCCGATATTTTTTGTAAAGAATTTCCATCCCCAGCTCCACCCTGCGAGGAGGCATAGGTAATTAAGTCCACAGTAACTCCATTTTGATCTAAAATTTTTAAAGTTGCTCCAGTATTATTCAAGCTGGTAATCCCCGTATCATAAACCACCCCTCCAAAACCTGGATTGTCCGCTAGAAATGTATCTTTATCTCCGGCAAAAATTATATAAGATTGAGTGGGAATAGAGAAATCTATTTCACCGTTTATTGTTCGATTTGCGGAACCATCATATATTCTCCATTCTGAAGCATCAATAGAAATATCACTAGCATCCGGATTATAAATCTCGATCCATTCCTTACTTTTGCCACTGACACTATCTGCGCCTGACAAGTCATACATCACCTCGTTTATTATCAAACCAGCATGAGTAAAATGATAAGAAGAAAAAAAGGTAAATACCACAAAAAAGATAAATAATTTTTTAGACATAATTTTTTAGCCTAGACTGGTCACCTTTGGCGGAAAAATATTTATAATGTATAATAATATCATGACTGAAAAAGAAAACAAAATAGATTTCTTGGCAATCGGGGATACTGTGGTAGATGCATTCATAAAATTAAAAGAAGCAAACATTGTAGGCGCGCCAGACACATCAGAATATAAAATCTGTATGCAATTTGCTGACAAAGTGCCTTACGAAGAAGTCTTGATACTTCCCGCAGTTGGAAATGCAGCGAATGCGGCCGTATCCGCAGCCAGACTCGGGCTTGCTTCAGCTTTAGTATCAAATATTGGAGATGATGAAAATGGTAAAGATTGTTTGAAGACTTTGCAAAACAATAAAGTGAAAACGGATTTTATTAAAATCAATCAAGGCATCAAAACCAATTATCATTATGTACTCTGGTATCCACCAGAACGCACTATTTTAATTAAACACGAAAAATATGATTACAGTTTACCTGAGGTCGGAGAACCAAAATGGATTTATTTTAGTTCCATAAGCGAAACCGCCTTCCCTTTTCATAACATTGTCGCAGAATATTTAGAGAACCATCCAAATATCAAACTGGCATTCCAACCCGGCAAGAATGAAATAAAATTAGGTAAAGAAAAACTTATCAAGCTCTATGATAAATCAGAATTCTTCTTCTGTAATGTAGAAGAAGCCGAAAAAATACTTGGCATAGAAAATGTAGACGCAGTGGAATTATTAAAAAAAATCCACGAATTAGGTCCGAAAAATATTGTAATAACCGATGGACCAAAGGGTGCATACGCATATGACGGTACAAATAATTGGTTCATAAAACCCTATCCAGATCCAAAACCTCCATACGAACGCACTGGCGCTGGAGATGCTTTTGCTTCTACTGTAGTTTCTGCATTTATTCTAGGTAAAACTTTACCCGAAGCCCTAGCGTGGGGAGCTGTAAATTCTATGTCTGTAGTGCAAAAAGTGGGAGCGCAAGCAGGCCTTCTGTCTCAGTCGGAGATAGAAGCCTTGCTTAAAAATGCTCCGGATTATCAAGCTAAGAAAATATAATTATGACCCCAGATCAAGGAGACAATTTCCTAGCAGGTGCATTTGCAAAAAGAATGGATACTCTAAATATAGAACGAGAGAAATTAACTAGACATCTAGCAAAACTAGCTGAAATATTAAAGCCTTCATCTGCAGCTTTTACTGCGAGAATGATAGCTCAAGTAGAAGCAGCTGATGGTGATATGCGTACCCTACCACACGAAGTAGAAAGATTGAATGGTGAACTTGGTGATCTTTTAAAACAAATGGGTAATTTACCCACCGAAGAAAAGGAAGCATTTGAAGCGTTAGCTAATATTGAAAGGAGAATATTAAACATAGAAGCCCAGTTGATGCCTGACAACGTAGAAGAAAACTAGATAATTTTTCTTCCTAAAATTCTCTTCACTCCTTCCTTTATAGAATCCTTACCCATACCATAATGTTCAACAAGTTCATCTGGTGTGCCACTTTGACCAAATAAATCTTTGACCCCGATAAATTCCATAGCAACAGGATAATTTTGTGCCAAAACTTCTGCTACTGCCCCTCCCATTCCTCCTGCCACTTGATGTTCTTCGACTGTTACAATTCTTTTAGTTTCTTTCGCTAGAGATATTATTGCATTAGTGTCTATCGGTTTAATAGAAGGTAAATTTAATACTTTTATTTTTATACCTTCGGCCTCGAGTTCTTTGGCTGCAAGTAGTGCGCGGTGCATCAATCCACCGGTAACTATTATTCCCACTTGCGCTATCCCAACATCCGGCATCCAATAAATTTCTGCTTTACCTAAAGTGAAAGGGGTTTCATCTGTGGTGATGATCGGAGTCTTTTCACGAGCCAAACGCAGATAAGCCGGCCTTTTACTCTTTGCGAGTGCAAGAGTTGCCTTCTTGGCTTCTATCGCATCACAAGGAGAAACGACATCCATATTCGGCATTACTCGCATCAGAGCAATATCCTCAAGCGCCTGATGAGTTCCTCCGTCGGGCCCAACTGAAATACCAGCGTGTGAACCCACTATTACTACTTTTCTGTCATTGTAAGCTATCGTCGTCCTGATCTGTTCCCAATTTCGCCCTGGAGAAAACATCGCATAAGAAGAACAAAAAGGAATCTTGCCCATAGAGGCCATACCGGAAGCCACAGTGACTAGATTTTGCTCCGCCACCCCCACCTGCACAAATCTTTGTGGAAATTTATCAGCAAACAAATACATTTGTGTACTCTCGGTCAAATCTGCGCAAAGTCCAACGACATTTTTATCTGCTTCTCCGGCAAGCATAAATCCCTGGCCAAAACCTTTTCGGATAGGTACCTGTTCAACATCAGAGTTGAATATTTTCGCATTAAGTTTTAATTTTGGGTTAAGCATGATTTAAAACCTTACCTCATCTAATTCCTTTAACGCCATTGCCGCTTCTTCTTTATTTGGTGCTTTACCATGCCACTTATAATTCCTCTCAAATGATTTCACACCTTTCCCTGGTATGGTGTGCGCAATGATAACCGTTGGCTTCTCAAAAATAGTCTGCGCTTCCTCCACTGCCTCGTTTAGAGCTTTGAAGTCGTGCCCGCTTACTTCTATCACATGCCAATTAAAAGCCTTCCACTTATCCGCTAACGGTTCAAGGGGCATTATTTCTTCTGTCACTCCCTCAATCTGAATATTATTTCGATCTATAATAGCAATCAAGTTGTGGAGTTTATGTTTTCCCGCAAGCATTATCCCCTCCCAGCTATTTCCTTCATCGAGTTCCCCATCAGACAAAAAACAATAAATAAATCTTGCGCCATCTTTTTGATCTATTTTATCAGCTAAAGCCATACCCACCGCCTGAGAAAGCCCTGCACCTAGAGGACCTGAAGAATTTTCAACATAAGGCAAATATTCTCGATGTGGATGTCCTTGCAATCGAGTACCAAATTTTCTTAAAGTTTTTAATTCCTCTTTCTCGAAATATCCTGCATGTGCCATCGTGGCATAAAGCACTGGACATATGTGTCCATTACTGAGCACTAGCCTATCTCTCTCTTCCCAAGTTGGATTCTTTGGATCATGTTTTAAAATATGAAAATAAAAAAGGGTAAAAATATCTGTCATGCCAAGGGGGCCCGCAGTGTGCCCACTCTTTGCTTCTACGAGCATCTCAATAATACTCTTGCGAATATCATTCGCCTTGATTGCTAAATCTTTTATTTTTTCTTCAGATAAAAACATCTGTTTAATTATACCAGATTCTGGAAAGTTTGTAGCGCACCAATAGGGTCTGCGCTTTTCCAAATACTTGAACCCACTATGAGCCTGTCTGCGCCAGCTTCTATTATGCTCTCCGCATTTTCTAGATTCACACCGATGTCTACCGATATCACAACTCCTGGAAGATTTTGTTTGAGAAATTTTATATTTTCTAGAGCTTTTTGAGAAAAATCTTCACCCTGAAAACCAATCTTATCCGAACCCATACAGTGCAGAAAATCAGCCTTGTGGGAAAGTTTTGACACAATAGTCAAATCATCACTAGGTCTAAAAGCAACACCTATTTGCACATTGTCTCGTATATACATATCCAAACCCTCCAAGAAGTGTTCAAATTCTTCCATATTTTCGCCAATTACTGGATGAAAGATCAGCCTCTTTGGCCCTAACTTCATATATAGATCAAAATTCTCTACGGCATCTGCCACCATCAAATCAAATTCAAAATCAAAGTCCTCCCAGAAAGGCATCCCTTCTTCCTCATTCATTATTCTATGAAAATCATAATCTTCTAAACCACCGGAAGAAAAAGGCCATGTCTGACTCGGTACAAAAACACCATCACAAAGATCTATGTGCACACACTTAGACTGCTCACGCAGAGCAGTGAGTTTGTTTTTTATCTCGTTAAAATTCTTTTCCAAAATTGCAGGAATTATTTCTGCCATAAATTAGATTTTAGTTTCCAGCTTCTTAATACGGCGAATGTGCCTTTCATCACTGTAAAACTTTGTACTTAAAAAAAGTTCTGTGGCAAACTTCGCCTGATCTTCCGAAAGGAATCGCACACTGAGAGATAAAATATTTGCATCATTATGCTCACGAGCAAGTTTAATTATTTCATATGGGTCATTACTTTTCTTACCACTTACATCGATAGCCCCTTGCGCAACAGCTTCCCCGTAAAAAACAGCTGCCCTCGCGCCAGGAACCCTGTTTGCACTCATCGCTTCGCCTTGGCCAGAGCCACCAATGATGACCCCAAAGCTTCCCTGATTGCTCGCCACAGCTTCCGCCACTGGCTTTATAAAATCTGGATAATCATCATCTTTGTCATACGAAAAAGCTCCTTTATCCACGACTTCATACCCGAGCCCAAGCTCGGCTAGATAAACCTTCATTTTTTCTTTCAACTCATACCCAGCATGATCTGTCCCAATAAAAATTTTCATTCCGTTAGAGATAGGAAATCTTTAGATTTCCGTACTTACATTAAAAATTATTAATCAAATTAACTACAGTGATAATTTAACACTAATCAAAAAAATTAACCACCTAATCTCTAACGGAATTCATGTTACTACTATATTACATTATTCCTATTTTTAACTTTTCCGTAAAACCAGCCAAGAATCATGCCGTAAAGAAATAGCGAGAACGAAATTGCAAAGATTAAACTTCCCAATTCTAATTTTATCGGCCTAAACAATTTCAATAAAGCAAATGTTGGTTTAAAAATTATTGCAAAGATGTCTATCAGGATTTCTCCTAGAGAGGGAAATATCCAACCAATTAAAAAATAAAAAATACCTACCACTAATCCCGTAATTCCTCCCCTCAACCAATATCTTTTTTGATTCATATTGATTAAGACCAAGCATTTTTGATAATAAAAAATAGCACACCTATTGCAATCAGTACGAATAGAATACCAATAGATATATTATTACTATATTTTTTCTGCTCGGAAGCTTCCTTGCCGCCTTTAATTATAAAAAATAAAGCTATACATCCTAAAATAATTGGAAGAAGGAATGAATCAAAGAAGATGCTTTCCATTGTTCCTGAAAAACCTCCCACAGAGAGAAGAACAAAGCCCCAAGCTAAAGGAATAAGAACTACTACACTGATTAAAATTGTTTTTAACATATTTTTATATTGAATTACCAGTTTTAATAACATGGTCTACGAGTGTGTATGTATACCCCATTTCGTTGTCATACCACCCCATGACTTTCACGAGGTTACCTCCGACTACGCGAGTAAGTTTCAAGTCGGCGATAGAACCATACGGACTTCCGAGGATGTCGCTCGAGACGAGGTCTTCCTCTGTCACACTGAATATCCCCTCCCATCTTTTTTCCTTAGAAGCTTTCTTTAAAATAGCATTCACCTCTTCAGCAGTGGTTTCTCTTTTTGAAATAAAAGTAATATCCACGATTGATCCAGCGGGCACAGGCACACGCATTGAGATACCATCAAACAAGCCAGCAAGTTTTGTAAACGCTTTAGTCACAGCGATAGCTGCACCAGTAGAGCTCGGCACGATGTTCTGCGCTGCGGCTCTGCCCTCCCTGAAATCTTTTTTATTTGGCCCATCCACGATTGACTGACTCGCTGTATATCCATGCACAGTATTTAAAAGCGCTTTTTCAATCCCCAAAGCTTCGTCTAATATTGCGATAAGTGGTGAAGCGGCATTGGTGGTGCAAGATGCATTGGAAGTCACATCGCAAGTGCCGAATTTGTCTTCATTTACTCCCATTAAAATAGTCTCGCCTTTTGCCGGCACCTCACCCTCCTTCGCTGGAGCAGAAATGACTACTTTCTTAGCGCCCGCATCCAAATGCGCTCTAGCTTTATCAAAAGTGACGAAAAATCCGGTAGACTCTACAACCACATCCACACCCAAATCTCTCCAAGGTAATTTAGTCGGCTCTTTTTCGGCTAGAACTTTTATTCTCTTGCCATCAATAATGATCTCCTGTCCTTCGGCTTTTATTTCATGCTTCCATTCTCTATAGACTGTGTCGTATTTCAAAAGATAGGCCATGTTCTCCACACTTCCTAAATCATTCACTGCCACTATCTCAATCTCTGGCCTCTCCCAAGCTACTTTTAAAAAAGCTCTTCCAATTCTACCAAACCCGTTAATGCCAACTTTGATTGTTTTCATGTATATACTATATCACTTTATTTCTATTTTTAATTTTTCCGTAAAGCCATCCGAGAAATCCACCAATCAAAAACCACTGGATCGAACCTGCAACAAACACTAAAATTGCTGTTTCCTTAAGCCCAAAACTCCCAGAAATAAAACTCTTCGCCAAAGTTAAGACTGGTAAATCCAGAAGTGATATCCAGATCCACACAAAGCCTGCCTCTGGCCCCGTTGAGCTAGAGGATATAATGAATGTAATTATCAATAATATTAGATGCACAACAACGAGAGATAGCGCAACTCTAAGCCAATATTTTTTATTCATTTCAACATTATACCAAATAATAATAAAAAAGGTATAATCAAAAAATGGAAAAAGAAGAAAGCAAAGACATAAAATTCATCCACCTCCATACCCACTCGCACTATTCCCTCCTCGACGGGCTTTCGAAGCTTGAAGATTTGGTGGCGCTCGCGAAGAAAGCTGGAATGCCGGCCATGGCAATTACTGACCATGGGAACATGTATGGCGCGATTGAATTTTACAAATTGGCAAAAAAGGAAGGCATCAAGCCGATTATAGGAGTAGAGGCTTACATGACAGCGGGTTCCCGCCTAGACCGAACGACAGAAGCTGGAGGCACAAAGCGCTACTATCACCTGATATTGCTCGCGAAAAATCTGGAGGGTTATAAAAACTTAATGAAGCTGGTAACAATTTCCAACCTCGAAGGCTATTACTACAAGCCGAGGATGGACAAAGAAATATTGAGAAAGTATTCAAATGGAATAATAGCCCTATCGGGATGTCTGGGTGGAGAATTGTCACAAACGGTGATGAAAGGTGACACTAAAAAAGCAGATGAACTTGTTTTGGAATACCAAAGCATTTTTGGTAAAGAAAATTACTTTATAGAAATACAATGTCACCCTTCAGTAGAAAATGACAAACAGGTTCGAGAAACATTAATCAAGCTTGCAAGGAAACACGATGTCCCAATCGTTGGTACCCAAGACTCACACTACCCCTGTAGTGATGACCATGATGCGCACCATACTCTATTACAAATAAATACCCAGGGTGATGGCAAAGAAGGAGCTAAATTTGAATTCTCAAATGATGACTTTTCTTTCATTGATACAAAAAAGGCTTTAGAAATTTTTAAAGATATTCCTGAGGCAGTAGAAAATACAATGAAAGTGGCAGATATGTGCAACCTTGAGCTTGAACTTGGTAAATGGGTTTTCCCTGATTTTAAAGTTGAAGATGGAAAAAGTTATGATGAGAAACTGCGTGAATTAACCTATGCCGGTTTTAAAAGACGAGAACTTAAAGAGATAGCTGAAATAAAAGAACGTGTAGAGTATGAGTTGAAAGTCATAAAAGATAAAGGGTACGCTCCTTACTTCCTCGTGGTGGGTGATCTCTTGAGATACGCAAAAGAAAATGGAATTCTGACCACCATCCGAGGATCCGTGGCTGGATCAATGGCGACATACCTCCTCGGCATCACAAACGTGAATCCAATCGAGTACAAACTTCCCTTTGAAAGATTTTTGAATCCATTTCGCCCCTCTGCTCCCGATATCGATATGGACTTTGCTGACAACAGAAGAGACCAGATGATCGAGTACGTTAAAAGCAAATATGGAGAAGATAAAGTGGCACAAATAGGAACTTTCGGTACGATGATGGCACGTGGTGCGGTCAAAGACGTGGCTCGTGCGCTAGCATATCCATACACTGTTGGTGACAGGCTTTCTAAAATGATCCCAATGGGCTCACAAGGTATGCCCATGACCATAGATCATGCGATGGAGATAACCCCAGAACTCAAAGCTGCATACAAAACAGAAAAGGATACAAAAAAAATAATAGATCTAGCGAAAAAACTAGAAGGATGCGTCAGACACATCTCAGTGCACGCTGCTGGAGTCGTTATTTCCCCCATACCACTCGTAGAATATGTGCCACTTCAATACGACCCAAAAGGAGGCACAGACGGTTCTGGGAAAATCATCACTCAATATGATATGTACAACATCGAAGAAGCGGGGCTTCTAAAGTTCGACTTCTTGGGTATTCGAAACTTATCTATATTGGCCGATGCTGTCAGCATGGTGAAAAGATTCTATAACATAAATATAGACATAGAGAATGTCCCCCTCGATGACAAAAAAACTTTTGAACTTTTAGCAAGTGGTCAAACAGAGGGACTATTCCAATTAAACGGTTCCGGGATGACGAGATATTTAAAAGAGCTCAAGCCCTCTTCTATTCACGACATCAATGCTATGGTCGCTCTATATCGCCCAGGTCCGATGGAATCGATCCCAGAATATATTAAAAGAAAACATAACCCAGCGCTCGTAAGGTATTTAGATCCAAGAATGAAGAAATTCTTAGGTGAATCTTATGGACTGATCGTGTATCAAGACGACCTTCTCTTTTCTGCTATCGAACTCGCAGGTTACAACTGGGAGGAAGCGGACAAGTTCCGTAAGGCGGTGGGTAAAAAAATCCCAGCAGAAATGGCGGCGCAAAGAGATAAATTAACGAAAGGAATTATCGCCAATGGACAGACCCCAGCATTTGCTGAAAAATTATGGAAACTCTTCGAACCATTCCAGGCATACGGATTCAACAAGGCTCACGCAGCTTCTTATGGAAAAGTCGCCTACCAGACTGCATACATGAAAGCGAATTATCCTGTCGAATATATGGCAGCCATCCTCACGGCTGAATCTGGTGACGTAGAAAAAATTTCCGAAATAATTAAGGAATGTAAGAACATGAATATCCCAGTTTTACCTCCACACATAAATGAAAGCTATGGCGATTTTACTTGCCTACCTGAAGAAAAGGACACCACAATAAGTGACAAAAACAAAAGCAAAAAAATAAGGTTTGGATTTTATACAATCAAAAATTTGGGAACTGATATAGCAAATTCAATCGTTCTTGAGAGGAGGACAAATGGTAAATTTAAATCTATCACTGATTTTTTAGATAGAATAAAACATAAAAATCTAAATAAAAAATCTATGGAAGCCTTGATCAAGTCTGGATGTATGGATGAATGGGGTGATCGAGGAGTAATGATCGCAAACGGAGAAGCCATGCTTGCCTACAATCATGAAGTGAACAGACAAAATCAAAACCAGACTTCTCTTTTTGGAGGAACAAGCTCTATAAAAGCTCTAGAATTTAAATTACAGAGTGCCAAAGAAGCGACCCAGGCAGAGAAACTACTTTGGGAAAAAGAATTGCTTGGACTTTATATTTCTGGACATCCACTCGATCGCATTCGAGAGAAAATAGAAAGTCGAGGTATCAATATTAAAAAAATACATGATGGTCAGGAAAACAATGTAGGTAATGGCATGCAAATAACTATCGCAGGAATAATAGAAACCTCTAGACAAGTTATCACCAAAAATAATGAACGCATGGCATTCCTAAAAATATCTGATTTCACTGGTTCAATCGAAGTAGTGGTATTCCCTTCTATATTTAAAGACAATATTGAAGTGCTAGTGGCTGAAAAATGCATAGCGCTTTCAGGAAAAATATCAAACCGCAATGGTGAAAAAAGCATCATTATAGAAGCAGTGAAAGAAGTTTAATTATTGTATACAGTCATCGCCTTGCCAGCACCCTCAGAATATATAGTCTCGATGGCCTCTGCTACTTTTTTGCCGAGTTTTTTGATTAATTCTAATTCTGATTTTTTAAATTCACCCAAAAGAAATTTTAAAACAGCACCCTCACCTTTTGGTTTTTTTACAAAACCCTTTGGGGTAGTTGGTGAAATGCCAACCCTAATACGTAAGAATTCTTGGCTTTTTAAAAGTTTTATTATAGAACCCAATCCATTATGCCCACCATCAGAACGATTAAAGGAAATTTTAATTTTTCCTAAAGGTAAATCAATGTCATCATAAACAACAATGAGATCTTTCAAGTCTTTCTTGGTTTTAATGAATGGGACAACGGCCTTACCCGAATTATTCATAAAGGTGTCTGGAGTTATAAATTTAATTTTTTGCTTAGTTGTATTTTTTTCCTCAAAAATACGTACAAGAATCCGCCCAGTATTATGTCTGGTGTTTTCATATTCACTCCCTGGATTTCCCAACCCAACGACTATTTTCATTACTCTATAATAACACGTAGATTTTATAAGTATTATTAAGACACAATTTATCACATATTGTCAATACTTTTTTATGCTATATTTACACCTATGGAAAATGAAATTGTCCAAGAAATAAAGCAGGCACCATCTGGAAAACAATCATTCTGGGAGCTCTTGCGCTTCGCATTTATAGCCTTAATAATAGTCCTCCCCATCCGCACACTCATAGCAGAACCATTTATTGTGTCAGGAAATTCCATGGTACCCACTTTTGAAAATGGTAACTATCTTATCGTAGATAAGATATCTTACAAACTCAGTAAGCCACAAAGAGATGACGTGGTGGTGTTTAAATATCCGAATGATCAAACAAAATTTTTTGTTAAAAGAATCATAGGTCTTCCAAATGAAACCGTAGACATTAAGGGCAGTGTCGTTACGATAACCAATGAAAAGAATCCTCTTGGGTTTAAGCTTGATGAACCATACGTAAAAAATACCGCCAATAACGACACCCACCTTAAATTAAACGATGACGAATATTTTGTAATGGGAGACAACAGAAGTGCTAGTTCTGATTCAAGATATTGGGGAGCATTGAAAAAAAATCTCCTAACAGGAAGAGCTTTTTTACGTTTACTTCCGATAAATAAAATGGGTGTACTACCGGGCGATTATCAACAAAAAGAAGATTAATAAATCAAGAAAATGAGTATAAATAAAAATAAAGGAGCTGAAATAGCTTCACCAAAAGGAATGAGAGATTTGATGAACGAAGAATATTATGCATTTCAGGGTTTTTTTGAAAAAGCTCAAGAAGTGGCAATATACTACGGATTTAAACCCATTGAGACTCCAATACTAGAAAATGAAGAGATCTTTACGACCAGCATAGGCGAAGGCACAGACATCATAGATAAAGAGATGTACACTCTAAAAACTAAAGGCGGGGATCATTTAGCGCTTCGACCAGAGCACACTGCTCCACTTATGCGCGCATATATCGAGCATGGCATGCAGACAATCCCCCAACCTGTAATGCTCTATCAATATGGCCCCGTCTTTAGACACGACAAACCTCAACGTGGACGATACCGACAATTTTGGCAATTCGATCTAGATTCATTAGGAAATGATAAAAGCATCATGGATGCGTTGGTAATAAAAACTGGTATGACCATCCTAGAAGAAGCTGGAGCACCAAATATTTCCATTGAAATAAATTCAATTGGGGACAAGGAATGTCGAAATGGATATATCAAAGAGCTTACAGCTTACTATAGGAAACATATAAGCCAATTACCAAATATTGATCGCGAACGACTAAAGACAAACCCTCTTCGCATTCTTGATTCAAAAGAAGAAAAAACAAAAGAGATAAATAAAGATGCGCCGGACGCAGTCTCTTTCTTGTGTCCCTCTTGTAAAAAACACTTCAAAGAGGTACTGGAATATTTAGAAGAAATGAATATTCAATACAATATTAATAAAAACTTAGTACGTGGACTCTCCTATTACACGCGTACAGTTTTTGAGATATATACAGAAAGTCTAGAGGAGGGTGGGTCACCAATACAAGTGGCTTCTGGTGGAAGATATGACTATCTAGCGAAACAAATTGGTGGCAAAAAAGATGTACCAGCCGTTGGATTCTCTATGGGTGTAGATAGAATAGTCGAATCAAAATGGTATAAGAAACTTTCTCCTCGCATATTAAAGAAACCAAAAATTTATTTTATCCAGCTTGGTGCTGAAGCGAAATTAAAAAGCTTGAACATTATAGAAATACTACGCAAGGCCCATGTTCCGATCGCTCAATCACTCTCTAAAGACAGCCTAGGTTCCCAGCTCGCAATCGCTGAAAAATTGGCTATCCCCTATGCTCTCATCTTTGGAGTCAAAGAAGCACTTGATAATTCTGTTATAGTCCGAGATATGAGCAATAGATCTCAAGATACAGTCAAACTCACCAAACTTTTGGAATATTTAAAAGAGCTTAAATAAATACCAGAATGAAGAAAATTCTTCAAAAAGAAGAAAAGGTCTTACATCTCATGGCAAAGGAAGTTCCTATTGCTGATATTCAAACAACTAAAATAAAAAAGGTTTTAAAAGAAATGTCTGAAGCCCTAAAGAGCCAAGATGATGGTGTAGCTATCGCAGCACCCCAGATAGGATATTCTTTACGCATCTTTATTGTGTCGGGTAAAATATTCGCGCAAGATTTTGCTAAAAGCCGAGAAGAAAGAATGTTAAACCAAAATAATTTAGTTAAAACCTCTGAAGAAATAAAAAGAGAGGAAGAACCAAAGAACCTTGTCTTTATTAATCCGAAAATTTCTAAACTGTCCCGTGAAAAAGATTGGATACCAGAAGGATGCCTCTCTGTCCGTCCACTTTATGGCAAAACTTTAAGATCAAAGAAGGCTACGGCTACGGCTTATGATGAAAATGGTAAGAAATTCACCCGTGGCGGATCTGGATTACTCGCGCAAATATTCCAACATGAAACAGAACATCTAAACGGCATCCTCTTTATCGATCACGCAAAGGATATCAAGGCAGAAGAAATAAACAAATAACATGCAAAATAAATTAAACTTTGTCTTTTTTGGCACACCAGATGTAGCCAGTGAAACGCTTGAAATTTTAAAACAAGCTGGATTTTTACCTTCACTCATTGCTACCTCTCCAGATAAACCCCAAGGACGTAAAATGCTCATGACTCCCACGCCAGTAAAAATTTGGGCAATAGAAAATAATATTCCATATATACAGCCAGAAAAATTAGACGAAGAATTTTCTAGAAAGCTACAAGACATAAACCATAAGCTATCTATAGTCGTTGCTTACGGCAAAATAATGCCCAAAAAACTTATAAGCATGCCAGAATTGGGCTCGATCAACATTCACTATTCACTCCTGCCTAAATACCGTGGTGCTTCCCCTGTAGAGTCAGCTATTTTAAATGGAGACACTGAAACTGGGGTCAGCATTCAGCAAATTGAGTACAAAATCGACTCTGGAGCAATTATTGCTCAAGAAAAAGTCAATATATTAGCAGATGAAAAAGCACCTGATCTACGTAAACGTTTGATAAAAATAGGTGGAGAACTTTTAATAAAAACTTTACTAAACTTTACTGAAGGAAAAATAAAATTAACTCCTCAAAAAGGAAGCCTTACTTCGGTTTGTAAAAAAATAAAGAAAGAGGACGGACTTATAGATTTAAAAGCTGATGCAGTAAAAAATTACAACAAATTTAGAGCTTATGCCCTATGGCCCAGAACTTTCTTCTTCCAGAATAATAAGAGAATAATAATTACTGATGCCATATTAGAAAACAACCCCTTCGACGAAACTCAGGGTAAACAGTTTGTAATCAAAAAAGTCCTACCTGAAGGCAAAAAGGAAATAAAATACGAGGATTTTCTTAAAACTAATATTTTGAAGTAAAAGGATTCTTCTTTGATAGGCCTTTCATCATTTTCTTAATACTTGCAGCCCCTCTTTTGAATAGAGTCTGTGTGCGGTCTTTATTTTTGTTTATTTCATAGTATAGGCTGTCTTTGACGTCATCTACTGCTGCATAAAAGTCTTCTTTATCAGCACTCCCATAAAATTCTTTTCCATCTATTTTAATCAAACAGTCTGCATGAAAAACCTCGCCAGCTTTATGGTGATTTGTAGATTTACTAACTTCAAAATTAGCCATCACTTTCCCACCAGCCTCCTCGATTCTTGTCAGTAACTTTTCTAGATTAGTAACTCTCTTTGAGACATAGTTTTTAATGTCTTCTGTTAACTCTACATTTTTTGCTACTAGATTTATTTGCATATATACATTATAGCATACATACTAGACTGATGTCACAAATGGACACACCACCCCAAAATAAAAAAGAAGGTCAAATAGATATGGAAGCCTTCCGTAAAGAGATGGTTGAACTTATAGTTGCAAAGGGTAACATTCCTACTGAAACTGTAATGAATCTTGCCGAACTAACTGAAACAGGTGCTGAGATTTGGTATAAAATAAAAAACTATACTAGAGGCTTAGTTACAAAAGCTGACTTTTAGGCATATAAAAGCGAGACGACAAAGTCAGGTAATAAAACCCGCATGGCTTTCACAGGAACAATTGTTGTCAATCGACTACTTGCTGCGTGGATACCAGAGACAATGGAAGAACTTGATAACCTACTTCCTCCTAAAAAATAATTTAACTTAATTACAAAACTTTCTGCATAAGCAAATCTGCCGGAAGAAACTCCCTGATTCATATACTGAGACCAGAAAAAGTAGATCCTTTAAAATCTTCAACCCATTAACTCCAACACTTTCTTGTGGTTTTGAATCCACACATTTAATTATATTATTTTATTTCTTAATATCCCTGGTCAGAGCTTTTAAGACAATATCTAATTCTATGGTTGCCACTCCAACTACGGTATCAGCCGCGCCATAATATATATAGAGAAAACGATCTTTGAGGGCCATACCGCACGGAAAAACAACATTATTAACTACCCCGACTTTTTCGTATAATTCTTGCGGTGCAAATATGGGGTCAGTGGTACGCGCAAGCACTATGGCCGGGTCATTTAAATCAAGTAGAATTGCTCCAATACGATAGGTATTATGACTCTTGGAAACCCCATGGTAAAGAAGTAGCCAGCCATTTTTTGTTTTTATCGGTGGCGCCGAGATGCCAACTTTGGAGCTATCCCAACTATTTATTCTGGGCCCTATAATTCTAATGCACTTAGTGACAGTTTCCTTTTCAAAATTAAGCGATTTTAAATAATCTCCGCATATTTCGTCGCCGACACGATGCAAAATAAAGTACTGACCTTTGATTTTTTTAGGGAAAATACAGGTATCTTTGTCATCAAAACCAGCTGGAGTGATTAAAATAGGTTTTTTCCATTGCCAATTCTTTTGTAAAAAGTTTTTCTCTGTAATAGAAGTAATAGCCACTCGCGGCGGACCAATGCCGTTAAAGGCTGTGTAGCACATATAAATAATTTTCCCTATTTTAGTAAGACGCGGATCTTCACAGCCTGAATTTCCTCCAGCAATTTTTTTTGATTCAAAATCCTCCCTTGGACTATAGATAGGTTCTAACAACCGCTCGTCAATATTAACACCATCACGACTACTGGCATATCCAATATAAGAAGTATTATCATCGGAAAGGGTTCGATATAATATGTGTGTTATATTTCGTATCCGCAAGACAGCTGGATTGAAAGTCGCTTTCGCCTCCCATGGGTGTTTTTTATTAGGTGTAATGATCGGATTCTGTAAGGATCGTTTGAAATGCCAATGTGAACTTGTCTCGGGACGCATGGTTCCCATAAGGTCTTGCAAGTTTACATGAGCGACGCAAGTGGTCATATCAGCTGCTCCATAATATATAAAAAGTGTATCTTTCTTTATAATTGCTCCCGCTGGAAAGATGACATCGGGAACATGGCCTAAAAGTTCGTATGATTCACGAGGAGCCAGTAGTGGGCCACCTGTACGCCCAAGAATTTTAAGCGGATTATCAAAATCCAAAATTACCGCCTCAATTCCGAATATGCGATTTAAATTTTCAGGGGAAGAAAAATAATTTTGAATATGTGAATATATAAAGAGCCAGCCATGAGAAGTTTTAATAGGTGGAGCACCGACTTCAATATGGTCATAAGGAGATCTTTTAAAATCAATAACATGTTTGTCAATATCTTGATACCACCCTTCCCAAAATTTTGGATTCCATAATTCTTCTATTTTATCCACTTGGGCTATGGCAGTTTTTACAGGAGGCATATCAGTATTGACCGAGAGAATCACGGTGATTTTGCCCCCGATACGCTCTGGGAAAAGAGTCATGGCTTTGGCATTAAAGGGTGTCACTAAATGCCTCTCTTTTATTTTTTTTAAATCTTTGGAAACAGCGACTGCCACTTTGATTCCACTCGCTTCAAATGGATACTTAGAAAGGGCTGTATAAAATATATAATATAGCCCTTCAAAATAAGTGATGCGCGGATCTTCACAGCCATATTTCTCCCATTCTTCCACGGGTATAACAAACGGTACACGTTCTTCAAAATATGTACCATCTTTACTTTTCCCAATACCTATAATTGAAAATTGTTGTGGTGTTCGGAGTCTATCTACTGCAGAAATAGCGCGATAAACACCAAAAAATCTAAGGCTTTTTTTAATAACACTCATATTAAAAGTGGCGAAGGCTTCCCAGTAATGGTCTTTATCTGGGACAAGAATTGGATTGTGATGAGATCTTTTTACAACAAACATAAATTATGCTTTAATTTTTTTACTTTCTAATTTGGAGAGGTTGGGATGAATCAATTCTTGTAAAAATTTATCCAAATTGGCTGTGGCCACACAGGAAACTTTATCACCACCACCATAGTATACAAATAACTTTCCATCCTTAATGACCGCTCCGCAGGAATATACTACCCCTGCCTTATATCCCTCATTTTCATACCATTCGTCTGGTTCTAAAATTGGTTGATTTGAATTATATAAAATTTTAGTTGGATCTTTCGCGTCTAAGATCATGGTCCATAGTTTATATCTATCAGAATCATCTTTCTCCATTTTATGATACAAAACTAGCCAGCCATATTTCGTTTTTAAGGGAGAAGGTCCGACCCCGCGTATAAATTTATCTCTATATTCCCATAAACGACTTGCTTTATGAACGCTGTATAGATAATTATCTCCGTCCAGTTCATCTAGACTATCAAAATAATCTATCATTATTTTAGGAGAAATGCTGTGAAGAATGGCATACTTTCCTTTTATTTTCTCCGGAAAAAGCACCCAATTTTTATTTATTTGCCCAGGCGGAGAAATTAATACCGGTTCTTTCCAATTCCAGCGTCTAGATATGAAATCATCTAAATTGATAGATGTCAAAGCCATTCGCACAGAGCCCCACCCATCAAAAGATGTGTATATCATATACACTTGATCGCCCAAAAGTGTCAATCTGGGATCCTCACACCCGCCACCCCAGCCACCACCTGAGCTGTATGAAATTGATGGTAAAGAGCTATCTTTATTTTTTCTCATGAAATGAAAATAAACAGGTGTGGGAAAGCTGTCTGATACAGCAAAACCGTTATTGCTTATTGCATAACCTAAAACAGAATTATCGCTTTCTCCAATGGCCCGATAGATAATGTGAACCTTCCCATTATGAAAAAGAGCAGTCGGGTTGAATGTTGCTTTTGATGCCCAGTGTCTATGACTAATCGGTTCGATAATCGGATTTTTCTTTGATCGTTTCAGGTCAAGAGCAGTAACTTTTCTAGTAGTTTTTTTTGTGACTTTTTTCTTTACTTTCCTATTTATTTTTTCGGCTTTTCGACGGATCGCTGATGAGACGATTTTCTTTTTAAGTACGGCCATATTTATCTTCTATTCTTATAATATCATTTTCATCGAAATCACCAGAAGAGATTTCTAAAATTTCAGTGTCAGTATCAGCAGAATGGATACGATGCCTTGTTTTGGGCAGTATTTCAAATTCGTCACCTTTCTTCGCGCTTATAGTCGATTCCCCTATTGTAATTTCTGGGGTCCCTGAAAGAATTTTCCAAAACTCAGTTCGGTTATTGTGATATTGCAAGCTAAAAGCCTCGTCTTTCTTTACAAAAATAATTTTTATCGTGCAGAGAGTATTGTGAGTAAACTGCCGAAAGTTCCCCCACGGACGTTTTTCTTGAAATATTTTAAATTCTGTCACATTTTAATTGTACCACATTTCTTTTCAGAAATAAAATTTTCTGCATAAGCAAATCTGCCGGAAGAAACTCCCCCTCGAGTGGCACATAGAATTTACCCCCTACTCTATCTTTATCAGCAGATATGGGTAAACCGCTTTCTTGCAACATCTCAGCATCATTATAATTATCCCCTATTGCCATTACATTTTTCTTCTTTAATTTAAATATCTCCATCACATGCTGAAGGCCCACAGCCTTGGTCTGATCTTTATCTATCTGAATATCATAAGCCTCGCCATTCCATATAGTGGTCAAACCTTTTTCCTTTTTTACTATATCTTCAATCTCTTTTACTTGTTTTTGACAATGTATCGTTATTATAAATTCTTTCGGTTCAAAACCTTTCACATCTTTATTCTCTTTAGTTATTTCTTTTAGCTTAGGGAAAACATTTTTTAGATATTTGAAACTATTTACATGTTGATATATTTTACCCTGATACCAAGTAGCGCTGCCGTTTTCATAAGTCAAACTTACAAAAGGCAAAATCCCCCGAAACATCTCTTGTAGCATATAAAGTCCCCTACCGGAACTAATATTTATCAAAAATCCTCTTTCGCTCAATTCTTTTATTTGCTCTATTTGTTTATCAGCGATTATTTTAGTCTCGAGTGTTGTGATACTACCTGACTGCTTTATTTTGGTCCCCCTCGGCACCAACACCCCATCCACGTCAAAAACTATCATTTTTATCCCGCTCAAATCTTTTTTTAACATTTCGTCTAATGGCTTCATATTTTTTTTTGTTTAACTTTTGCTAAAACACTTTTTTCTACAAGTTCTGAAGAACTCTGAACTTTGCCGCCATGTCCAACATTAAAAACCATTTCGATACCCAATTTCTTACATGTTTTTATGTCATAGTATAGAGAAGATTCAGGATTTTGAGAATCTTTCTTATTCCTATCTCCACCATTAGCAAAGATGTGCGGTTTGATTTTGTGCAACTCTTTACTTACGCTCATGGCCTCTGAACCTTTTGGATTTTTGGAATGCCCAGTAATAACCACTCTGTCCACACATGCAAACGCTTCGATAATTTCTTTACGTTCATTATCAGGCATAAAAACATACTTCCTTTTCTGCCTCTTCCAATTGTCATTATTAATAACAACAACAAGCTCATTTCCTAGCTTTTTTGCCTCTTTAAACATACGTACATGGCCTATATGGACTGGGTCAAACCCCCCACTAACCATGACTAATTTCATTGATTTCTTTGGTTTATTTGTATTTTCCATACAAAAGACATTATATAGTTATTTTAAGTAACTATCAAAGTATATAGCGTGACAAGTATATCCGCCTGGATTCCTCTCTAAGTAGTCTTGATGGTAGTCTTCTGCTCTATAAAACTGCACCAATGGCTCAAGAGTGGTAACTATTGGGTCTTTCCAGCGCTTAGATTTATTTACTATTGCTATAAAATTAAGAGCTTCTCTCTTTTCCTCATCATTTCCATAGAAAATAGCAGAGCGATAGGAAGTGCCCTTGTCGTTGCCTTGCTGGTTAAGCGTAGTCGGGTTATGTATCTGGAAAAAGAAATCTAGAAGATTTTTATAAGAAGTTTTCTGCTCATCATATTCCACTTCCACGGCTTCAGCATGACCTTCATGGTTGTGATATGTCGGATTCACCACGCTCCCACCTATATAACCCACTGTAGTGTTTATCACACCCACTTGTTTCCTTATTAAATCTTCCAGACCCCAAAAACATCCTCCTGCTAATACTATTTTTTTCATATGATTTTACGAAATCATGCCGCGCAATCATCCATTAAAGCGCGACACATTATTTTCCAGGAATAAATTTTAATGATATCGAATTTACACAATGTCGAATATCCGCCCTAGTCAAATGTTCACCTTTAAACAAATGGCCCAGATGCCCTCCACATCTTGCACAAGTTATTTCAGTACGCACACCATCAACATCCAAACTCTTTTTTATCGCACCATTTATCTCATCATCAAAAGATGGCCAGCCACAAGTAGACTCAAATTTCTGTTCTGAAGTATACAAAGGATTGTCACATTGTTTACACACATAAACACCACCCTCTCGGTTCTTGTAATATTCCCCAACAAAAGGTACTTCTGTGCCTTTATTGATTATTACCCTCTTTTCCTCTTCACTTAGCTTATTCATTTTGTAACCTTTAGTTCACAAGAAACCTCAAACTAGAAACCACACGGATCTTTTTAAATTCTGGGGAGCCAGGATCTTTATCACTAATATCAAAGACCCCCTGATTAGCTCTAGAGATGGACCCAAGTCGAGAACCAGACTCGGTGGCAAATTGTTCTGCTGATATTTTCGCATTCTTGATAGCCTCTGCAAGCATCTCGGGCTTTACACTATTTATATCAGAAAATTGAAATGTAATAGAATTCTGGTTTAAAGTAACTCCCTTTTTAACTATAAGTAACGTATCTTTAGATGCAGAACGTACTATATCTACTTTTTTAGTATAGACAGAGAGCTGAGTATTCGCATTATATCTAAAAAGAGCATCTCGATATGTGTCTTGGTATATATTTACCGGGGCTACATTTATTTCAGATTCTTCAAAACCTTTTTCTTTTAGAAATGTCTTGATGGTTAAAAGATTCTTTTCTATGTCAGCATAAAGCCAATCAATATTGTTTGATTTAACCTCAAAGTTAAGTGACCAAATAGCCACATCAGCCTTTACAATCTTCTCAGACAACCCTTTTACTTCTACATATGATCCCTGTTTAGAGAAATTCTGTGCGGATAAGAAAAAAACAAGTGAAAACACAAATAATGCCAAACCCAAAATCCAAAAACTGTAATTCTTTATGTTTTCCATGACTCTATTATAGCACATTTCAAAAGATTTTGAAAAATAAATAAAACCTAAAATGCTTTATTTAGACTTTCCTTGAAGAGATTTCTTTGCAAGCAATAAATTCTTGATCGCAAGTCGCTTCTTGGTCTTATGAGAACGTCTTGACCTATTTTTAGGACTAAGTGTTGTATTTCTTTTTGCCATAAGTTCATTATAGCACATCTCTTAATTCGTGTATAATGACATGATGAAATACAAGTTTTTCACTAATTCGGAAAAGGCATGGAGAGTAATGTTTGAAAGTATGTCGAACGCTAAACAATCCATATATTTAGAAATGTATATTTTTGAAAATGATATGGTTGAATTTAATTTTTTTAATCTACTGAAGGAAAAAGCAGGGCAAGGACTACAGGTGAAATTAATACTGGACTCTTTTGGAAGTGCTGGGTTGAAAGATAGCTCAGTCGCTGAATTAAAAAGTTCAGGAGTCGAAATACTTTCACTTTCTTATCTACTCCATCGTATGCACCGCAAAGTCCTAGTCGTAGATAAGCGCATCGCCTTTATTGGGGGCGTAAACCTACACCAGAGATCAAGGTTGTGGAATGATTTAATGGTTAAAATAACAGGGCACTTGGTAGAGAGGGTGGTCATGTCATTTACTAAATCTTACATAAATGCTGGTGGCATGGATCCTATCCTCTTATCTATAAATAAAAAAAATAAAGAAGGGAAACCAGACACATGGATCATTGAACATTCACCAGTTAAAGCAAAATTCCATTTTAAAAAAATCTACAAAAAATATTTGAATAAATCGACTTCGAGTCTGACGTTTATCACACCCTATTTTATACCAAAACGTTGGATGTCGGCAGCTTTACACCAAGCAGTCTTGCGTGGAGTTGATGTTGAAGTGCTAGTACCAAAAACTACAGACAATTTCATTGTTGATAGAGTAAATTATTTTTACATATATAAAATATCTAAACTGGGAGTCAAATTCTATCTGGAAGAAAAAATGAATCACGCCAAGGTTATTATTATAGACCAAAAAGAAGCTATGGTGGGCTCACAAAACCTGGATTTCTTGTCTTTCGATTTTAATTCTGAGGTAGGAATATTCTTTAAAGAACAAAAAGTAGTATCAGAACTAGTAGAGATATCTACAGAATGGAAAAAGTCTGCTACATTGTTTGATTACAAATCATACAAACCTAAGTGGTTCGACTATATTTTGTCCCCTATCATAAACCTCTTTAATCTTTTTTTGAGGATTTTTTAGTGATTTTGCGCTTTTTGGCAAAAAGAAAGGGCCGCAGAGTAAAACTCGCGACCCGATCCGTGATGTGAAATTTAATCAGTCTTTCGACTGGGTTGTATACAACCATGTGAAACGAGGACTTACTTCCCCTCGCTGACCGTTACGGTCTGCTCCTCGTAACGATACGGCGGGCTGAATTGGTTCTCGGTGGGCCAACCACTCGGAAACTTGAACTTAACCCAATACCTGCCGTTGCCAGGAAACCACAGTTTGGTATACCCCAGAGGCGAGATTTGAATCACCAGCGCCGTGCTTGATGGCTGACCTTGTGGCCAGATATGCACACTCGAAGCAAATTCTGGATAATTGCCGTAAACGTTCGAGCGGTTTATTGAAGCAGTGAAGTGAATCAACCCATCTGGATTTACCAACTGCGATAGTGGAGTGATGTTCTTCTTGAACTCCTCCTCACTGACTTCCACGACCACTGCAAGTGGGCCACGGAAAGTTCGTGTGCCAAGCGCGGAGACGTTGCCAATCAAGACTTTGACATCCGTCGGAGTGATTTTCTTTCCCCTAGAGAGGTTGTAGGCTACCTCTGTGCCATCATTGAGGGTGACTCTCATCTCCCCCAACTTGTTCGCGAAATACGCAGGGAAACGAATCTTCCCGTTGTAAACGTCCCACTCACTGGAGTGATAAACACGAACGGGGTTGCCGTTTGCGTCCCGCTCCACAATCTGGAACCTCTGAGCGGCCCCAAACGGAATTGAGATAACGGAGTTCATGTCCAGAACGACAAAAAGTGTGTTCCGCGAAACTCCGTTTCTTGGAGAACTGATATCCCCCTGTGTGTAGCCGTAGAACAAATTGTTCCCTTCGGCATCGCAGAGATTTACCCCTAAAGTCAGGGAGTCACTCGGATACAGCACGCTCAAAAGCAGCTGTTGCCCCCTGATGAGGTTGAGTATTTCATCAACATCAACGACACCATTCGGACGTGAATACTGAACCCACAGATCCGACTGAGCATTTGTCGTGGACCGAATTAATGACGCAGCCCATCCGTAGATGCCGACCTGGGACACTTGCTCCCAGGCGTAGGCCTGAAGATCTGCAGCGTCACCAATCGGCAACGTTTCCGGAACCGCCACTGGTGGGGTTACGGACGTTTGAGCGTTGAGGTTGAATTGCGTTATGAACAGGACGGCCGCCATGAGTATGGCGGCAATTAACGTTTTTGTTTTCATTTTCTGAGTGTTTTTCTGCGTTGCGGTTTTGATTGCTGTTTTACTTCTTTGCTTGTTGGCGCGACTCTTTGGCCTGCTTGGTGAGCAGGTCAAGTTGCACTTGATTCGTGATCACCACCGAATTCGTCGGAGGTGCGAATATCTGCTTCTGGTTGACCGTCGGGTTCGCCCCGACTACCAACTTGTAACTGGCTGGCTTCGCCGCCAGATCCCCTGCTGAACCGTCCTTCCTCGAAGGCTCAGGCTCGGGTAGGAAAAGTTTCTCCACCGGCGTAAACACCGGCGACTCCTTGGTCATATTGTTCCCTGGCGGCCACCCATAGCGTTTGATGATCACCGAGCTACCGATGAGACACACGAGCGCCAATGCGATCGCCATCCACATCACCAGATTTCCGTTGTTTTCGTTCTGTTTTTTCATACGCGTGTTACTAGTTACACCGAATTAACCGATTCGTCCAACAAACATCACACACCTCTCCACACACGTGAAAAGTTGTTATTGTATATGTGATTTTCAAAGGACTGTTTAAACTAAAAGACCCTTTCAGGGCCATTGCTACCATAATAGCATAAATATATTAAAAGTCAATACCAGTCCACTTAAGTAAAAACTAGTCAAATGAGAGTAAATAGACTGGTTTTTTAGTTGGAAAAATGCCAATATGTAAGGACATAATCATATGAAAATATTAGCCATAGCATGTTCCCCATCGAGAGGCAGGAACTCCGACACAATGTTGGATCATTTTATTCTCGGCATGAAAGAGGTTTCAGGTATTGAAGTAGAAAAAATCTATTTACAAGATATTCGGATTAATGACTACACTTATGAAAACAGGCAGGCGCCAGAGGACACAGAACCAGAATTCAAAAAGTTAACAGATAGAATGAAGAATGAATTCTCGGGACTAGTCATCGCCACGCCGACATACAATTTCTCTGTACCCGCGCATTTAAAGAATTTCGTAGACCGCATCAGGTTCTTCGCTCTTGATTTCACAAAGAAAAACGAACTAGGGCAACCCATGGGAACACTCGGGCATCTAAAGACATATTTCCTAGTATCTGGAGGCACACCAAACTGGGCAGAGCATATTTTATTCTTTGCCTTCCCCTCTTTCTGGCTCCGTGGAGTATTTTTGTATTTCAATGCAAAAGTAATGGGAGCATTTTATAGTGGTGACACCAAAACTTTTAAAAATAATAAAATACTCAATAAATGTTTTAAGCGGGGCAAGAAATATGCACAAAAAGTAGCTCGTAAGAAAAGTCATGGTATCCTAGAACGCATCTTCTGGAGACCACCTCAAGTCAGATAGGTTCTACTTTTTATTTAATACATCATTAACTATAGAACCATCCACCATAGTAATTGTTCGATGTGAGAGACGCGCATATTGTTCTTCATGGGTCACCATTATGATGGTCTGCCCTTCGTTATTTAAATCCAAAAATACCTTCATCACCTGCTCGGAAGTTTCTGAATCTAAGTTTGCCGTAGGTTCATCGGCAAAAATTATTTTCGGATCATGAGCGATGGCTCTCGCGATAGACACACGTTGCTGTTGGCCACCAGAAAGTTCACTTGGTATATTATTCTCACGATCAGAGAGACCGACTTTGGTAAGAGCTTTTCTCGCTTTTTCTTGAGCCTTCTTAAAATCATAACCCTGCATTAAAAGTGGAAGCATAGTGTTTTCTAGGGCCGAAAGTGAAGGCAAGATAGCGTAATCTTGAAAGATATATCCTAGGTCGTTTAGACGTAGAGTAGTGCGCTCTTTTTCGGGTACAGACACCAAGTCCACTCCGTCGATACGCACCTGCCCAGAAGTCGGCATATCGAGAAGCCCAAGCTGATACAAAAGTGTAGACTTCCCTGAACCAGATCGTCCAGTGATAGACAAGAATTGCCCAGCGGTAACAAAAAAGGACAAATTGTTTACCGCAACAATCTTTTCATCTCCGCTTTTAAATGTTTTTGTAAGATTTTTAATTTCTAACATAAATTTTCTATCTGGTGAAAAACAAATGGGTATTTTTTATGGTCTGGCCGGGATAGGGACCCGGGGAACCGAGAACCTAAAAAATACTCATTTGTTTTTCACCGCCCTAAAATTGCGCTTAGGGTGTTTTGTTTAATAACGATACGTGCTGGGATGTATCCGGCAATTATGGTTGTGACTAAAAGCACAACAGCTCGAAAAAGTGAGCCAGACATGGTGGCTACCAAAATACCATCAGAGAAAGGAAAGTTTATCGGATGAGCTGCAAAGTATGGTTTTATTAAAAAGAAAATAAGCATCATTCCGAAAATAATTCCAAAAGATGCGTAAATAAAAGCTTGATACATATAAGAATATAGTATAGCTTTTTGGTTTATGCCGATACCTTTTAAAATACCTATGTATCGACGACTCGTGATGGCATTCACAAAAATAACGATAAATATTGTAATTGAAGCCACCACTAATCCAATACCAGAGATAGCAGTACCAAGTATTTCAAAAGTCGCTTTGATATCTTTCAAGAATTTCGGGAAAGCTTCTTCTGCTGTCTGCACTCGAGCATATTCACCCACACCACTTTTCAAAAGAAAATCTCGAGCAAAGACGGGGTCAGTGCCAGGCAAAAGTTGTATCGCTATTGTGCCAGCGTTTAGGTCAGTCCGGCCAGTCAATTTACGCACTTCACTAGCGACTGCCACCACTGAAGTATCGAATTCATCAACCTTGCTTCCAAGTATACCTTTTATGAAATACTCTTTGGAATTATTACCGACCGTTATCTTGACCCGCTGACCGATAGAAATATTTTTTAAAGTTTGAAACCCTGGAGCCTCAATTGGTGTAAATTCATATAAAAGATTCTTACCTATCAGGATACTATCTTGATCTGTATCTTTTAAATATTCCCCACGAATGACAAACTTGGAAATACCAGAGAATTTTTCTTCTTGTGTTGGATCTATACCCATGAGTATTGCGCCCATCTCATCTACCTTGTCCCCGGGACGAATCGTCTCTCTATAGTTTGAGGAGACGGTTACCGCCCCAGTGTATCGCACCGTGTGGTCTCTATACCCTGGTATCGTTTTTACTATTTCTTCAACTTTTGGAGTTTGTTCGATAGCAGAACGATTTAAAAATGAAGAGACGATCATATCCCCTATAGCATATTTCTTTGCAGCATCTTCTGAGCCCTGGATTAAACCAATCAAAATACCAGAAACCACAATCAGATTCAAAAAGGTTAAAGTCATAACGAAAATTATCAGACTCGTGGTCCACTTGTTTGCATGCTTGATGTCACGCCTTGCCAAAAACCAGCCGACGCTAAAATTCTGCGAGAAAGAATTTTCTATTTTTATTATTTTATCCTCCATTGGTCTTTTAGTCCTTTAAGAGAGCGATCTTTTCATCCTTAGATAAGCCAGAGATTATCTCAACCAGATTATTGTCTCCTATGAATCCAGTCTTCACTTCCTGCTCAGCATAACTTTTCTTTTTTTCATCGATAATTACATTCACAAAAGATTTACTATCTCTCTTGATAACAAAAATATTTGGTATTGCTAAAACATTTTGTACCCCCCCAGCGAGGACATCAATATTAGCATTCATCCCTGGACGGATCGTCAGATTGTTTTCAGTTAGAGAAACTTTTATTTTATAATTCACCACTCCATTATCGGTATCTGCTGATGGATCGATGTGGGCTATTACTCCGCTAAACTTTTTATCGCGACCAAAAGCATCGAAAGTTATTGCCACACTTTGTCCATCTTTTAGATATGCAATATTGGCTTCATTAATCAGAGCCTCTATATACAGATTCTCCACATCTTGTAGAGTGATCACGGACTTACCAGCTTGAGACAATTCTCCATATTTTATGTCTACTTTTGTAATAGTCCCGGGAGCTCCCGCACGGATTATTGTGTCTTCATAAGAAGACTGAGCTAACTGCAGAGACCCTTCGGCTGATAAAACTTCTGCTTTTGCTATATCTAGGTCCACACTTCGCGCGACAGATATTTTCAAATTATATTCAGCTTGTTTTTGGTTGAGAGTAGATTGAGCGACACCAATAGCACTTGTTTTAGCCTGCAGAGCATTTTGATAGGCATTATAATTGGTTAGATAATTTGTTGCCTTTTTGTTTGGGATACTAATAACCCATTCATTTTGAGATGAAAAATTTGAGGGAAATAAAATATATAAACCAGAGTTTCCAATCGGTTGCGGATTAGTATTACTAACAGTACCCAAATAAATAAGCAAACCAAACGCACTAAAATAGCCATTTGAACCACCCTGTGCGACAGACACCCTGATCTCTCCTTCTTTACCTAGAGCATATGTGCCACTTATGGTCGGAGCAGACTGGGTGTCTGACGCAGAAGTAGAAAGTGCTGCAATATAAGAATTGAGTACAGCCTGGTATGCACTCTGAACTATCGTCTCTTGATTGTTTTTGGTATTTTCTAAATCTATCTTTGCATTATCTAATGCTACCTTTGCCAAAGCCACTTCTTCACCAGAAGCACCTTCTAGGGTTTTATTGTATTTAGCTTGCGCACCGAGTAACCCCGCCCTAGCCTCTGTTAATTTTGCAAAAACCTGACCCTGATCAAGATTCGCTAAAATTTGTCCAACCTTAACCACATCCCCCACATTTACCTTTATGGATTTGACGACACTCGCCTTGTTGAAAGATAGGTCTAGGTCAATATTGGAAATAACTTGCCCAGTAGCTCGCACAGACTTAGACAAGTCGACATATTTTACAGAATCAATGTTTACCACATTAGACTCAGGCGAACGAAAAATAAAGAAAGAGATACCTCCGAGTATAATAAATAAGAAAATTACTGTTTTCTTATTTATTAAAAGAAACATCTTTATTTTTTGAAAATTATTATTTTTCATATTACGTAATAAAAATACACGATCTATCGCATTCCTATTCTAGTATATATTTAATTTAATTTAAATACTAGTCTAGTATTGCCAATTCAGTATTCGGATCAATACATCTCTTTATTATAATACAAACAATTTATTACAACAAAGCTAAGGAGACGCTACCTTTCTCTCGTTTTGAATAAAAAAGTAGGAACTTACGAATTAGCGGCAGAGCTAAATGACGGAAGCATGGGCTCGGAATGATGAGTTTTTATTTGCATTTGTCTAAAATTAAAGTAAAAGTCGGCGATGTGGTGAAGGTGGGCCAAGTCATAGGGTTAAGCGGGCAAACTGGATACACGCTCGGCGCGCATCTGCATCTAGGTATTCGCATCAACAATATTGCGATTGATCCCGTAAAGTTCTTCGAACTATTTAAATAGTGAGTGATTCCAAGCTATTGGTATATTACGTTCGACTTGACAAAGAACCCAAAGTCAATACAATACCCTCTTGAAGAACAAGCACAGCAACATGGAGTGTGCTTGCGATCTTTAAAGTAGATCAATGAAAGTAGAGGAACCAACACATATGGCATCAAAGGAAGACCAGACCACGCAAGATGCACTTCGCGTGAACAATAGCAGGAAGTCGAGAAGGAAAAGATCCGCCCTGGATCAAATCATCGGGTTCGGACAAGGACCAAAAATGCATAAGCTGTCAGTAAGCTCACGCTGGTCTCACTCCAAGCACCCCTATGCGGGTGCCACGACCATGGGCTGCTAAGCCCCACCAACATCAAAGAACCAGCACCCTCTCTCGGAGACGGTGCTGGTCTTTAATTTCACCCAAAACCTTATTTCTAAAATAAGCCTATTTAAAATAATTATGCAGGCTATCTCCGCAATTACACATAGAGAGATCTTGGCCACGACTTGCACAGTTTGATGCCTGACAAATGCCTTTTACTTTTGAGACCCCCTTACAACCCCCACGGCAAATGTAGTGTCCTCCACACATTTCTTTCATTTTATATTTTCCAGGCCCACATCCAATAATTACTAAAAGTCCGGCGAGTGTCGCGAGCGGCATACTAAACGCTTGAAAACCAAAGTGCCTTGTTAGATAAAAAGCCACAAGCATTACAATAGTCAGGAAAAGCGCTGCGAGCTCTGTCCACAAACCGAGCACCAACATGACCCCACCTATCAATTCTCCGTATGATACTATGTATGTCAAGAAAACCGGTATCCCCATCTGACTAAACATACCAAATGTCCCCGTCATATCGGAAACCTTAGCCCACCCACTAAAAACGAAAATTCCACCGATAATAAGTCTGGTAATAAGCAAAGCAACATCTGGACGCATTTTTATTTGATTTTTCATGGTTCTATTTTATATTTTTATTTTTTAAATGCAAGACTTATTCTAAATAGAAAATTTAGGGTAACTTCGGGTTAACTTTTTTAACTACGGGTTTTGAGACTTTTTTTATCGCCTTAACTGGAACAGACTTGTTCTTTAGAATAATGACTTCGGGATCTTTTGTCGTGGTTCCATCAGTCAGAACAACAATACGACCACTGATCACACCACCCTTTGCTGTCATTTTTACTGGAGGAAAATTCTGGTCAACAAAGAAAACATTATAGGTGCCATTTTCTTCTTTTACTGAAACAGTAAAATTACCACTACTATCTGCACCCCCCACAGAAACTTGGCTACTTACAATACTTTTGGCAAAAACTTCAACCCCAGGAATAGGAAAAGTGGCAGCGGAGGCAGATGTGAAGATGATGAGAGATACAGCACCAGCAATGATGTATATAAAAATATTTCTTTTCATATTTAGTTTATACTAGATATTTACCAAAATATCAATAATTCAAATAGTTCGTATACACCAAAGGCCCCCGTGTTTAACGAAGGGCCTCGGTTTGTGTAGCTGATCCTCTAGTAAGGGAAAACCACTTTTATATAATTTTTTGTCTCTGATTCGAGATCATAACTCTCGAGATACATGAAACAAGTTTTGTAAATTTTTTAGAGTCTCCCTAGAAAGATTAGCTTTATGTAATTATCTCGCAAAACAGAAAAAAGTCAATAGCATGAATGCGCGAAAAGTATGAACAACCTGTGCATAGATAGTTCATAACCACCCAAAATCTGTGCAAATCTTTTTACACAATATTTTTATATAAAGTCTATAGCTGAAAATATCCTTGGCTAGATTGATAGGTTTAATATCTTGTTGTTTTTTTTATAATTTCTGCTAGTATAAATAGGTTCTTTAAAAGTAAATTCCGAGGTAGCTCAGCGGTAGAGCGGTCGCCTGTTAAGCGATTGGTCGTAGGTTCGATCCCTACCCTCGGAGCCCTCGGATTTGAAAGTAAATTGGGCCCATAGCTCATCCGGTAGAGCGCCTCATTTGCAATGAGGAGGTGAGCGGTTCGAGACCGCTTGGGTCCACAGGTTTTTAAAAAAGAGCCCCATTATGGGGCTCTTTTTTTATTCTTTCTACACCCCCTCCTTAGTCCTCATTTGAATAGAGCTTTTTACCTTTTCTCTTTTCTTTTCGATAACAAGCTCGTTGTTCTTTACAGTCACGTTCACCATGTCCCCTTTCTTCACACCATTTGAAATAATATAAGAAGCCACGGGATTTAGGATTTTATTTTGAATCAAACGGTTCAGTGGTCTTGCACCATAATGCGGATTGTAACCCTCTTTTGCCAAGTACACCAAGGCCTCCATAGAAATCTCAAAACCAATACCTTTACCGGCCAAGCGGTCTTTGACCACTTGTACCCTCAACTTAACTATCTCACCTATTGCTTGTTCACTCAACACATCAAAGACAATAGTCTCATCCAAACGATTCAAAAACTCTGGACGAAAATTGTCTTTCAACGCTTCCATCACTTTATCTTTCATGTTGTTGTAATCGTCTTTTTTGGAATTATTAGAGAACCCGATTGATTCCATCTTTTCTACAAATTGTGAACCAATGTTGGAAGTGAGAATGATGATGGTATTTTTAAAATTCACCACTCTTCCCTTTCCATCAGTTAGTCTACCTTCATCAATCACAGACAAAAGCATATTGAAGACATCGGGATGAGCTTTTTCTATCTCATCGAAAAGTATAACTGCATAGGGGCGATGTCGGACAGCCTCTGTGAGTTGTCCTGCTTCATCATAACCGACATATCCAGGTGGAGAACCGACAAGTTTTGAGATCGAATGCTTTTCCATATATTCAGACATATCGACACGGATAATCGCACGATCATCGTTGAACATAAAAGCAGAAAGGGCCTTTGTAAGCTCAGTCTTACCGACACCGGTCGGACCAAGGAAGATGAAAGAGCCGATAGGTCTATTCGGATCAGAAATACCAGCACGAGAACGTCGGATGACGTCTGACACGCGCTTGATGGCCTCATCTTGACCCATCACCCTCTTGCTCAATTCTGATTCCATCTTCTCAAGTTTTGCACGTTCTTCTTCGAGCATCTTGGTGAGTGGTATACCAGTCCAACGCGCAACAACCTCAGCGATGTCTTCAGCAGTAATCTCTTCTTTTAAAATTCGGCGTGATTTTTGTAGTTTCTTTAATCGTGAAAGTTTGGTTTCAAGTTCTTTTTTTAGATTTGGAATTTTACCGTAGCGTATCTCTGCCGCGCGAGACAAATCCGACTTCATCTCAGCGTTCTCAGCCTCCAGACGCAGACTTTCTAGATCTTTTTTGATAGCACGTATCTCTACCACAATTGTCTTTTCATTTTGCCACTTTAATTCGAGCTCTTTTGTTTTTTCATGCAAATTGCCTATTTCACTATCCACCTCTTTGATTCTATTTTTTAATTCTTTTTGTTTTTCTTTATCTTCTTTACTTACCTCCCCAGCCAAACTAGATATCTCTTTTTTTAGAGCTTCTTTTTCAATTTCTAAACGCATTATTTTCCTATGTGCATCTTCTAGAATAGGTGGTTTATTTTCCAACATTATCTTGAGTGAAGAAGAAGCTTCGTCTATCAAGTCCACCGCCTTGTCTGGCAAGAATCTGTTTGTGATATATCGAGCAGAAAGATTGACCGCAGATACGATGGCGTCATCTGTAATACGCACACCATGGAAAAGTTCATACTTTTCTTTTAGTCCACGAAGTATAGCCACAGCGTCTTCAATATTAGGCTCATCTATATATACAGGCTGAAAGCGTCTAGCCAGCGCTGGGTCTTTCTCTATGTGTTTTTGATATTCTCGTAAAGTCGTCGCACCAATAGCTCGGAGTTCTCCACGAGAAAGAGCAGGCTTCAACATGTTTGAAGCATCCATTGAGCCCTCAGCACCGCCAGCACCGACGATGGTGTGTATCTCATCGATAAAGATAATAACCTTACCATCTGAACGTTCAATTTCCTTCATGATGCCTTTCAATCTCTCTTCAAACTCTCCACGATACTTGGTACCAGCGACAAGTAGCCCTAAATCAAGCGACACAAGCTCTTTGTCTTTTAAAGATTCTGGAACATTATTCTTTACGATCATTTGTGCGAGTCCTTCCACCACCGCTGTCTTGCCTGTACCCGCTTCACCGATGAGAATTGGATTATTTTTGGTCCTTCTTGAAAGAATTTGCATGATGCGCATGATTTCACTATCACGGCCGATAACTGGGTCGAGTTTGTCTTCCTTGGCTAGCTTTGTCAGATTGCGAGTGTATTTCAAAATTAATTTAAATTTCTTTGGTTCTGTTACATCAGTGATATTTTGGCTGCGAAGTTCTTCGATTACTTTCACAACTGAGTCTTTGTGGATTCTAAATCGTGCTAAAGTCTCACGTGCCTCAGAAGTCACTTCTAGTATAGCTATGAATAGATGCTCAGTAGAAACAAAGTCATCTTTCATGGACTCCGCTATTTTGGCTGATTGTTCTATTACTTGGGCAAGATCTGGATTGAGATATATCTGATATGAAGGAGAAAGAGTGGTGTGAGTCTCTGGTAATTCTATTAATTCCAAAACAGAGTCAGTAAGGAGCATCGTGTCTATTTCCAATTTATCTAAAATTGAATTCACCATACTCTCTTCTTGGATGAGTAGCGCTGCGAGCAAATGCACTGAGGAAACATGGTTCACTCCACGCTCAATAGCGAGCTCATGAGCTCTCTTGATGGCATCTTTGGCTTTGGTTGTAAATTTATTTAATGGTGGCATATATTTTTGTTTATTTTTTCATTATACACTACCTGTCAAGCACAACATTATCTATGGTGTAGAAGTAGCTGGTGCAAGTACTGGAGATGCAGTCATACTGGTCGCAGGATCGAGAGAAGGTTTTAAAGCACTATTTATACTATTGATCGAAGCGAAGTTCGCGCCATCTCCAAACAAAGCAATACCTATGACTTCCCCGTCTAGATTGAGTACTACCCCTCCTGCACTACCTTTTGTGATACTCACATTCAGATTTTTGTTCCCCTCAAAAATAGATGCAGCGATAGTGTTGCCCAACACTAAAATCTTTTGACCTATTTTCATTTTCTCCAAATCTCCGAAGATAGGCACTGTGACCACAAGCTTGTCTGTGCCATTTACCGCAGCCCCTATTTTTACAAAAGAAAAGCCAGCCTTGTCTGTAGAAACATAATCTGCCTTAAATTTACCACTCTCATTTTTTACATAATATACTTGTTTCTCTGAAATTAGATTACCATCCACGACGATAGTGCCATCAGCATTTACTGCAAAACCTTTACCGACAGAAACTTCAACATTTTTTCCTTCTGCATCTAAAACTTCCTTGGTAATAGTAAATGTCACTGATTTGTTTTTCGCAATAGCATCTACCACCAAGTCCTCTTCTTTCACAATCACTGTTTGGACTGTGGTCTTACCTTCGACTTGTTGTATTTTCTCAATTGTTTGTTGAACGACACGGTTTATAGGTGCAGTAAAGGACTTTGGTGCTTGTTGCATCAACGTAACTGTTGTTATACCCGTCGCGATAGAAGTCACAAAACTCAAAAGTACCGCGAGTAGGATCAATTGTGGTTTGTTTAGATCCTTGATGTCCATAACTCGATTATAGCATCTTTTTTATTTAGTCAAAATCAAAAGAAAAAGGGCCGAAGGAAAGCACATCGGCGCTTTTCTTCGGCCCTTTGATGGACCTTACTACTCACTGCTCTGCTTGTTGTTGCACGTTCTCCGGAAGAATCTCCGACCGAAAGTTCAGCAAGCACTGAACGCAGACGATCAGCTCCCTGACGATAAAGCAGTGGGGGGTTTGTGTCTCCGGATGTTTTGGCAACTCCTCCCTGCAGTGTTCACAATGTGTCATGGTGTCATGCTGTGTGTAGTTTGGTTGATTGCTGGTGTGCACAACTACCTTAGTGTGCAATTAAAAACTCACCGAGCTTTTAAACTACGAATATGTCCTATATTCATAAACTAAAAGCTCAGTGAGTTATGCAAAATATGAAAGAACTTATACTCTTTGCATTCTACACCCAAATGACATTAATGTCAATACCACTTTTCTAGCTTGGATAAAATATGAGATAAAGCTTTAATAGTATAGTCAATATCAGCTTTTGTGGTTTCTCTTCCTACAGAAAACCTCAAAGACCCATCAGTTTCTTTTACGTTGGGGTGTATAGCTTCTATAACATGTGAAGCTTTACCATCCCCTGCCTTGCAAGCACTCTTCGCAGATGCCATCACCCCACGTGCTGAAAGTTCAATGACTAAAAGATCGCTCGGAATATTTGGAATAGTTATGTTTATATTATTTGCTAACCTTTTTTCCAGATCACCATTAATTGTAAATTTAATATTTTTTATTTTAGATAATTTCTTAAAAAAATAATCCCGAAATTTTGTTAATCGCTTCACCTCAATTTCTTTCATTTTTTCAGTAGTCTCTAGAGCTTTTGCGAGACCAATAGCTAAAGCCACATTCTCTGTGCCTGGTCTTAGACTAAACTCTTGATCACCGCCAAACATAATAGGGCTAATGAGTGTGCCTTTCTTTACATACAAAACCCCTACTCCTTTTGGACCATATATTTTAGCGCTATTGATAGACATCATATCCACTCCCAGCTGGGCAACATTAACCGGCAGATAGTTTACTGCTTGAACTGCGTCAGTGTGAAAAAAAACCTTACTTTCAAGATTTTTATTATGATGCCGAATTTCTTTTGCAATTTCCCGAATTGGTTGCACCGTTCCTATTTCATTATTTGCATACATTACAGAAACCAAGACAGTGTTTGGCTTGAGAGCTTTTTTAATTTTTTCTGGATCGACAATACCACTACCCTCCACCGACACATAAGTCACTTCCACTTGTTTTGTTTTTTCTAAATGTTTACAAACTTCTAAAACTGATGAGTGTTCAATGTTGGTAGTCACAATGTGCGGTAAAAATAAACGATTCACCGCATTAATCAAACCCAAAATAGCCAAATTGTTGCTTTCTGTTGCCCCAGAGGTGAAAATAATTTCCTTACTGTGAGCATTTAAAATATCTGCCACTATACCCCTAGCGCTTTCTAATGTATTTTTCTCTTTTACACCCAACTCATGAATAGACCCAGGGTTAGCAGAGGCAGAAAGAGCACTGGAGGCATGATCCATGTATATTTTCCGTGCTTTATTTATTGAGCTTTTATTTGATTTAGCCACAAAAATAGTATATATTATAGCGGTATGAATACAAAGCTCGAACTGGCTTTTTTTGTTTTAGGAGGCATTGCCATAATCATGGGCGCTATTTGGATGATTGTGACAGAGAGACGATTGAAAAGATTCTTTTTAGGTAAAAAAGCGAAGGATCTAGAAGACACCATCACTATTTTAGAAAACAATATCACTGAACTCAAAAAAGCAAAGAATAATATCGAAAAAGACATCACAACTATAAATGCAAAGTTGAAAAAAAGTATCCGTGGGTTAGAGACCATCCGCTTCAACCCATTCCCTGATCAGGGTAGTAACCAAAGTTTTGCAGTTGGGATATTAAATGAAGATGGTGACGGAGTGGTATTCTCAAGTCTATATTCTCGTGAACGCATGAGTATCTTTGCAAAACCCATTAAAAATAATAAATCAGAATACGAATTGAGTGCGGAAGAAAAAGAAGCATTAAAGAAAGCAGAAGTAAAATAAATGCAAAAAAACAAAGAAAACAAAATCACTCCTCGTCCACCAGTCGTAGTAGTCATGGGTCATATTGACCATGGCAAGTCTACGCTTTTAGACTATATCCGCAAAACAAACGTAGTTGATGGTGAGGCTGGTGGTATCACCCAAAGCATATCTGCTTATGAAGTACTTCACAAAAATGAGAAAGGGGAAGATCAGAAAATAACTTTCCTTGATACCCCAGGGCACGAAGCTTTCTCAAAAATGCGAGAACGTGGCGCAATCGTTGCAGATATCGCTATTCTTGTGGTCTCTGCTGAAGATGGCGTAAAGCCACAGACAGTTGAGGCATGGAAAACAATTGTGGAAGCCAAGCTACCAGTAATTGTTGCTATAAACAAGATAGATAAGCCCGGCGCGAATATTGAAAAGACAAAACAAACCCTTGCAGAGAATGAAATATATTTAGAAAATTATGGAGGCAAAACCCCTTTCGTAGAAATTTCTGCAAAAATAGGAACTGGGGTAGATAGTCTGTTATCATTAATTTTGATTTTAGCTGAAATGGAAAATTTCACCGAAAATACGGGTGAAGATGCATCGGGTTTTGTCATCGAAGCAGAACTTGATTCTAAACGCGGAATACAAGCCACTCTTATCATAAAAAATGGAACAATCACAAAAGGCATGACTGTAATTGTCGAAGACAGCATCTGCTCTACACGCATGATACAAAACTTTAAAGGAGTAACGGTAGATAGTGCCTCCCCTTCAACACCCATACGTCTATGTGGTTTTGATAAATTGCCAAAAGTGGGAGCAATGTTTAAGACTTTCAAAAACAAAAAGGGTGCTCAGGAATACGCGGAAAGTTGGAAAATTGAGCAGAATCAAAAGGGTGAAAAAAATAAATCCGATATAAAAACTTCTGAAAAAAAAGCTGATAAGAAAATAATCCCAATATTATTAAAAGCGGATGTCTCTGGATCTATTGAAGCAATAGAAAAAGAAATCGCCAAAATAAAATGTAAAGGGGTTGATGGAAAAGCAAACGATAACGCAGAATTTAGAATCATCAGTAAGGGCGTAGGTCCAATTTCTGAATCTGATATAAAAAATATTTCAAACAGTGAAGCTGCCATAATTATCGGGTTCAATGTGAAGGCAGACAAGAGTGCAATCGAAATGGCAGAAAAACGTGGGATCACAATTTCTTTCTTTGATATTATTTATAAAATGACTGAATTCCTAGAAGAACAAATGGAGCAAAGGCGCCCTAGGGTGGAGACAGTAGAGACCACAGGTAAAGCAAAAATAATTCGAGCTTTTAGTCGAACAAAGGAACGCCAGATCATAGGTGGTAAAGTGACCGAAGGACGTATGCTCTTAAACGGTACAGTTAAAATAATGCGCCGAGAGTTCGAGATCGGCCGTGGGAAGATCGTCAACCTAGAACAAGCCAAAGCGAAAACCAGCGTGGTTGAGGAGGGTCTGGAGTTCGGCATGATGATCGAATCCAAAATCGAAGTCGCATCCGGAGACGTCATTGAATTATTCTCAATAGCCCAAAAATAAAATGTCTGAACGATATGACAAAGTAGCAAATTATATAAAAGAACTCGCAGCAGAATTTTTGATGAGAGAAAATAATAGGACATCACTCATCACCGTGACTTCTGCCGACTGCTCGCCTGATTTAAAAAAGGCGACCATATACATCACTGTATTGCCGACAGACAAAGAAAAAACTGCACTAGAATTTGCCAAGCGCAAAAGACCAGAAATTCGAGAATTCTTTAAGAAAAAGATGACCACAAAGAATATTCCCTTCATCGACATCGAGCTCGACCTCGGAGAAAAACACAGACAGCGAATTGACGAATTGCTTCGAGAAAAATAAATGAGGCCTGGGTGGGAATCGCACCCACGTATATTCCTTTTGCAGAGGAATGCCTTACTACTTGGCTACCAGGCCGTTACAAACTTCCTAAAGTCTATCCATTTCGTAGCAGTTCGTCAATTTTTTGGCGGTGTTTTTCTCCTAGGTCTATGGCTATATCTATAAAGGGGATAGTTTTTATTTCTAGTTTCTTTTTGAAAAATTCGCGCAGTTCGCCTCTTTTGCGCTTGGCGAATTCGAGGGCGAGAGATTCTTTTTCAGTCGGCAGCACGGTGATGAAGATGGTGGCGCGCTTCAGGTCGGGGGAGCAGGTGGCGCCCGTCACGGTGATGAGCGAGGTTCTATTATTTTCCCGCCCCAAAAATTCGGCGGTTAGCTCTTTGAGATAATTTGCCACTTTGTCTTTTCGCTGATTCTCTTGGCTCATGCTATTTTTGCGCTATGGAAAATAGTTCAATAATGTCGCCCGGCGCTATTTCTATTTTCGATTCGACCATCATGCCGAACTCTAGGCCTTCGGCAACTTCGCTTGTCTTGACCTTGCCTTGCTCTAAGTTTACGATTTTCCCGCGCCCGATTTCAAATTCCCGGCGCATAATTTTAACTGTGCCATTTAGGAGCATGCGTCCCTCGACTACTTTTCCGCCGACGATCTGGCGTTCTTTGGTGCGGCTGAAAGCCCGGATGATTTTCGCCTTTCCCGTCGTCTCTACCGTCTCTATCCTCGGCCTTCTCGCTTCCATCTCTACCGTGAGCCACTCGGTCATTTTGTAAATGATATCGAAGAAAGAGATGGTTATGCCTCGCTTCTCTGCGACTTCGCTAGCGCTTTTGTCGGCTTTGACGTTGAATCCGATAATTATGGCGTTTTCGCTGTTAGAGATATTTTTTATATCAGATTCGGAAATAGGACCCACGCTTTTCGCTATAATTTTAAATTCCGCTCCTTCGTTTTTTATTTTAGCAATTTCTTTTTCGATAGCTTCAAGACTGCCGGAAACGTCGGCTTTGAGCATGATAGGTATAATCTTTTTGCTACCCTCCCCCCCTTGAGAAGGGGGAGTGCTCCGACCTAGGTCGGAGCGAGGGGGTAATTTTTTTATGTATTCCTCAGCCTCTTTTTTCTTTTTAAAAGATTTGAACGGAGCGCCGACTCTGGGCATTTTATCAAAACCGCAAAGTCGTATCGGCGCGGAAGGGGAAGCGCTCTCGATCATTTCTCCTTTGAAATTTTGGATCATGCGTGTGGAGCAAATGGTATTTTCCACCACCACAAACATTCCTTTGCCGATAGTTCCATTTTTAACAATTAGAGCCGCTTGTATTCCGCGCTTAGAATCTAAGTTTGCTTCTATGACGAAGCCGGTTGCGTCTTCTTCAATGCTGGTAGTGAAATTTTCCATTTCCGATAGAATCAAAATGAGCGATAAGAGGCCATCTACTCCGGCTCCTGTCTTGGCGGAAATTTCCGCGCATGGTATTTTGCCTCCGTAGTTTTCCAGATAAATTTCATTTTCCGCGAGCTCTTGTTTGGTTTTTTCGACATTCGCGCCCGGCTTGTCTATCTTGTTTATGGCGACGATAGAAGGCAGCCCGGCTTCGACTATCGTTTTCCAAGCCTCAATTGTTTGGGGTTTCACACCGTCCTCGGCTGAAACCACCAGGATAGCAATATCGGCAATTACCGCTCCGCGCTCCCGCATTTTAGAAAAGGCTTCGTGGCCCGGAGTGTCGAGGAAAGTAATTTTTTGGTCTTTGCCGTGCTCGTCTTTATGCACTACTTCATATGCGGAAATATTTTGAGTTATGCCTCCTGCTTCCGTATCCGTCACATTTGTCTTTCGAATGTAGTCGAGAAGCGTAGATTTGCCATGGTCGATGTGTCCCATGACGACGACTACTGGCGGACGAGAAGTTATTTTATTATTTTTATTTTCTTGCATTATACTTTTGCTCTATTTAAAGCATCTTTTTCTTCGGCGGAAAGTTCGTATTCTGATTTATGATTTTTCACCGGCTTGGCAAATACGCTCATTCGGTCGCGGGAATATAAACTCGAAAATACCACGCCGTCGCCTTCTTCATTCAGCATGCCGATGGCGAAGCTTTGGTTGCTGCCTTGGTCGGGGAAAGGATTGAAGCGTATCGTCTCTACTCCGCGGACGCTTTTCTTCAGCTTTGCGTTTATCACGGCCATTTCTTTTTCAATATTCTCTTTTGATTTTTTCAGCTGAATAATGTGATTTTCTAAACTAACAATAGTATCTTCTAAATCTTTCGCTTTTTTGCCTAGGAAAAATCTTTTCAGGCGCCTTTCCGTGACTATAGCCCAAATAGCAATCATCGCTAGGGCGATTCCGGTTACAACAAAAAAAGCAATCTGAAGCTTTGTATTCATAGATAGATAATATATACTATTTTTATGGTTAAATCAACCAAAAAGTCCCATAATTTATACTTAGATTATGCCGCAAGCGTGAACGCCAATCCTAGTTCTATACATACTTTGGGAGTAGAAGCTCGCTCTAAACTGGAAAATGCTCGTAGCGGGGTTGCTAATTTGCTGTATGCTCAGCCACAGGAGATAATTTTTACAAGCGGAGGTACTGAGAGTAACAATTTGGCAATTCAGGGAGCCCTCCCCTTATTAAGGGGAGGGGGTGGGGAGGGGTTTAATTTGCCTCATATCATAACTACAAACATAGAGCATCCGTCTGTTTTGGAAACTTTCAAAATGCTTGAGCAAAGGAAGCTCGCGAAAATTTCCATTGTTCCGGTTGAGGAAAGCGGAATTGTGAACCCTAAAAAAATAGAGAAAGAAATAAACAAAAATACGATATTAGTTTCAGTGCATTATGCCAACAACGAAATCGGCACGATCCAGCCGATAAAAGAAATCGCAAAAATAATTAGGCGCTATAAAAAAACACACCTCACCTCTTGGGAGAGGTTCCCCGTATTTCACACCGACGCAGTTCAGGCCGCGAATTATCTGGATTTGAATGTGGCTAGACTAGGAGTGGACATGCTAACGCTTTCCGGTTCAAAAATTGAAGGCGCGGGCAGAGTCGGCGTGCTTTACAAAAAAAGTTCCGTACCGCTCGCAAAAGTATTCGGCGGGGGAGACCAAGAAATGGGATTGCGTCCGGGGACGGAAAATTTGTTTGAGATTTTGAAATTTACTCACGCGTTAAAATCTGCGCAAAAAATTAAAGAAAAAGAAACAAAACGCCTGACTAAGCTTCGTGACTATTTTGTCTCTAAATTAACCAATTCTACAATTCTAACGAATTATAGAATAGATTTAAATGGCGATTTGAAAAATAGATTGCCGAATAATGTGAATATTACTATTCCGAATATTCCGAGCGATCTTTTGGTTATTGAGCTCTCGGCGCGAGGCATCATGGCCTCAGCCAAAAGCGCCTGCAAATCCGGCGATGGCAAAGTGTCTTATGTCATACAGGCAATCAATAAAAATATAAAAGATGAGGATGGCTCTTTAAGATTTTCACTAGGCAGAGAAACAACTAAGCAAGATATCGATTACACAGTCAAAGCTTTGTCCGAAATTTTGACTAAACTGGGGAAGTGGTATAATTAAGGAATAATATGAAATCCATAGACAGTACTAAGCCTCTTGTCGGCGGAGAGCAAAAGATTCAGGAATATGTCGATCGTATCAGAAATGGAGAATCTGAAGATTCTATTTTTCAAGGCCTTCCAGCCTCTTTTAAGTCCGGTATTGAAAAAAGACTTGCTGAACAAAATTCAGAAGTTAATGAGGGTGTGCTAGAAGAGACAAATGGAGTTCCTCCTCAATACAGGGGTTTAGATTCTGAAACCCTAGATTTTATTTGGACAATTCCTGAATATGTTGATCCAGAAAAGACGAAGGCTCAGAAGGAAAAAAAAGCGAGAGTGCTTGCTTCTTTACGAGAAAAAGAATCTACAGAGTTAGCAAAAGAAGAAAGGCAAAAAGCTGATAAAAAAAGGATTGGGGAGTTGAGACAAGGGTTGGGCGTTACACAACCAATTGTTGGTGCGAAAGCTGAAAGGCAAGTAGAAAATCAGTTAATTAGTATTGATGAAAGGAAAAAATTATACGGTTGGTGGGCTAGTTATGAATTAGCAAAAGTTGCAAAACAACAAGGTATTGATTTGTCA
>CALRAE010000002.1 GCA_943350445.1 Candidatus Nomurabacteria bacterium | reverse complement strand
TAGCAACAAACCATCCCGCACTTGCAATAACAATTATAACCAAAACAACTCTTATTGATTTATACTTTGGATCGTTCAAAAAATTCATATACTATATATTTCTTTTAATATTAATAAATCTATCTTTGTTAATACTTGTAAGTATATACACCCAGTAATAAGACAGCAAACAGGTTGTTAACAATACAAACTCATTCCCTCACTTCAATTACTGACTTTCCAAAAACAACAACTTTATCCTTTTCCTTGAGAAGTTTGAAGACAATACCAATTGTTTTTGCTGATATAGTATCGGAGATGAGTTTAGATGAAGCTGTTATGCTGTCAGCTTCATTCATTCCGTACGCTTTTAAACGAAGCTCGTAATTTGTTCTTAGGAAGTCACACAATTTTTCAAAGTTCATATAATTGCTTGATGAGGGCAGAATTCCTTTTTGTTTTAAAATTTCTCGAATTGATGAGTCATTATCAGGAGAAATATTTATTTTTAAAACAATTTCATTAAAAACTTTTTCATTCTCAGCGAAAGAATTTGTCCAAATATTTTTTATGAAGCTTGATCCTTCCATTTTAATGATATATATCCATAGGATCCCGGTTGTCAAGACGAAGACCCAGAGCATTCCAAATATTAACCATAATTGCGTTTGATCCGCATTCACTACCAAGAGATTGAAAACACTGTGTAGAGAGCTGGCGATCGCAAGCCCAATACAAACAAACCACACTTTATGGCCAGGGGATTTGAAATATGCAAATCCGAGAGCAAATCCGGATAGACTTATTGTGGCTGCGTGCATAAGGTTTGCTCCCAAAAAACGCATGCCTCCTAAAAAGGTAGCTTGTGTGAAATTATGCAGAAGAACGGGATATAAAATATATAAAGTGTTTTCAAGCGCAGCAAAACCAAGCCCGATGGTTATGGCGATAATAATATAATCGCGAGGACCGTTGAAGTGTTTTGATTTGTAGGATATAACAAACAACAAGGCAACTAATTTTAATAGCTCCTCGGATATAGCCCACAGAATGATGAGCAGAGTAGAGTTAGTTGAGAGCGTGGCCACAAACTTTTCAAGAGGTAACGCAGGCATGACGACAATCGCTCCCAAAAAAAATGCCATCATGAGAAATCCACTTCGTCGTGGATGATTTCTATTTAACCACAGAAAAAACGCAAGCCAAATAGTAGGAAGTATAAAAGAATACCCCAAGGCGATTACAAATCCAGTTGTTTCTGGAGTGACTAAGAAATTTAGGAGCAATTTATTTAAATCTGCCAGCATAAATTTTTGATTTTAATATATTTTCTAGTTTTATGTTTCATGGAAATAGTATTTTCTCAAGAACGGTTCTTGCGAAACTCTTTTTTCTTCCTGTTCGTTCATTGATGAATTGTAACAAGAAACGGACCAAACAAAAAGCCCCCATTTGGGGGCTTTTTGTTTAGTAAACTATTTTTTCTCTCCGTCCTTCCCCTCCTTGAACTCCGCGTCCCGAGGCTGTTCAGCCGAAGGTCCTGAACCTTCAGGTGAAGGATTGGTTTTATCTGCTCCTGCTTCGCCTGCTGGCTCAGCACCTCCGCCATTTTTATTCATGGCTTGGCCTATTTTAGACATCTCAGCTGAAAGCTCTTCTGTCGCTTTTTTGATCGCATCGCCGTCTGTGCCGTCTTTTAGACCTCTTAGCGTAGTGATTTTTGCATTCACACCGTCTTTGAGTGCGGCATCAATTTTGTCGCCATTATCTTTCAAAGCTTTCTCAGCAGTATAAATAATCATCTCCGCGGTGTTTTTGACATCAATAACTTCTTTCTTCTTTTTATCTTCCGTCGCATGAAGCTCTGCATCTTGTTGCATCTTTTTGATGTCTTCATCTTTGAGTCCAGAACTTGCTTCGATCTTGATGGACTGACTCTTGCCGGAAGCTTTATCTTTCGCAGTCACATTCAATATACCGTTTGCATCCACATCGAAAGACACTTCGACTTGAGGCATACCTCGAGGTGCTGGTGGCACACCGTCTAGAATAAATCGTCCAAGAGATCTGTTGTCAGAAGCCATTGGGCGCTCACCTTGCACTATATGTATCTCCACAGAAGTTTGATTGTCCGCTGCAGTAGAGAAAACTTGTGATTTAGATGAAGGAATAGTCGTATTTCTTTCAACTAACTTTGTCGCCACTCCTCCAAGAGTCTCGATACCGAGAGATAGCGGGATAACGTCGAGAAGTAGAACATCGCGCACATCTCCAGCAAGCACGCCGGCCTGCACCGCCGCACCGAGGGCAACGACTTCGTCAGGATTGATAGACATGTTTGGCTCCTTGCCGAAAAGTTCTTTCACAGCCTGCACGATCCTTGGCATTCTGGTCTGTCCACCCACCATGATGATTTCATTTATTTCATTCATCTTGAATGGAGAAGCTGCGAGGGCCCTCTTTGTGATCTCAATAGAACGATCGATCAAATCCTTGGTCAAAGCCTCAAGCGTCGCGCGCGACATCTTCATAAGGAGGTGTTTCGGACCATTCGCATCAGAAGTGATAAAGGGAATGTTTATTTCCGTCTCCATCGTAGTCGAAAGTTCATGCTTTGCTTTTTCTGCCGCCTCGCGAAGTCTCTGATGAGCTAGAGGGTCTTTCGTCACATCGATGCCAGCTTCCTTTTTGTATTGCTCGGCGATCCATTTAACGATGATACGATCAATGTCGCCTCCACCTAGATGACTGTCTCCATCGATGGACTTCACTTCGATGACGTCTCCGCCAATTTCGAGTACAGACACGTCGAAAGTACCTCCACCGAAGTCATAGACCACGATCTTTTCATTTTTCTTTTTATCAAATCCATAAGCAAGCGCTGCTGCAGTCGGCTCGTTGATTATTCTTTTCACATCGAGGCCCGCGATAGCTCCCGCATCCTTCGTCGCCTTTCTTTGCGCATCGTTGAAATACGCCGGCACTGTGATGACAGCTTCTGTAATTTTTTCTCCGAGCTTTGCTTCTACGTCTGCTTTTATTTTCTGGAGGATCATCGCAGACACTTCCTCTGGTCGATAGAACTTGTCGAGCATTTTTACTTTCACTCCGCCACCATCACCGACTTCTATCTTGAATGCAGAAGTTGTTTTATCTTTTTGTACTTCTGGATCATCGAAACGGTGACCCATGAATCTTTTTATTTCTGCGACTGTATTTTCTGGATTTGTAATAGCTTGTCGACGCGCTAAAAGTCCGACGATGCGATCGCCATTCTTTGCTGTCGCTACGACGGAAGGAGTCGTACGATTGCCTTCGATATTTTCTATAATCTTCGGCGCACCTCCTTCGATAAACGCAACCGCTGAATTTGTTGTACCCAAATCTATACCTATTATTTTTGACATATGATTTCTTTATTAAGCTTATAATCCCGACGTTTCAGTTGGGACCCGACCTTAAAAGCGTCGGGTTTACTTATATTTCGTGACCACTAAAAAATTGTATAATCTGAGTATATATGATAACATATAAACATGTCAAGCAGAAAAGACTATTCCAGCAAAATACTTAAGATTCTGGACCAAAAAACGGCCATTTCCCTGCCCGAAATAGCTAATAAGGTAAGTATGGATGACAGCTCAAAAAGAACTGCATACGCCATCACACGGTCATTAAAAGGCCTTACAGAAGGAGGCTTAATAGAGCAAATATCTTCTCCAAATAGTGAATACGCTCGCCTGACAAAGGAGGGTAAGAAAAAGGTACACAGCCTGAAATTATACAGTGACACCACCCTCGTAAATACAACTTGGGATGGATTCTGGAGAATAATTTTGCTCGACCTTCCCGAGAACAGAAAAAGCGAGCGTGAGAGTCTGCGCTACTTACTAAAAAAAGCCGGCTTCGTCTGTTTGAAAAACTCCGCTTGGATTTCTCCATTCCCTTTTGAACATTTATTTACCAACATAAAAAAAGATTTAGGGCTAACAACAGAAATGATGATCATCGTCACAGAACTAGTCGACGAAGAAACTAAGAAATTTCTTTTTGAAAGTTTTGGAAAATAGTCACACATAAGATTCCCGCATATGCCGGAATCTTATGTGTTTAATAAACCTCTTGCTGATAACATTTTCATAATTTATAAACCAGTTACCAGAAACCTTGTCGGTGGTGGCACTTTTATTTTTTCGTAAAAATTAAAATCTTCAGCTTCTATTGTGAAGTCTTAATTGCAATTCTGACAAGATTTAGTTTACTGGTTCTTTGTACTCATACACATTTACCCGAGCAGGACGCATCACACGCTCGCCGAGCTTGTAGCCCTTTTGGATAACCACAGAAACTTTATGGTCTTGGTCTTTTTTATCTGTCGGCATCATTTCTATCGGTTGATGGATATTTGGGTCAAAAGTCTCCCCCACTTCACCCACTGCTTTGACTCCATATTCTTCAAATACTGTATTCATCTGACTATAGATATATTCAACTCCCGTTCTCCAGTTTTTATCTACTTTCTCCCAAGCTTCCTTGTTCGCAAAAGCCATATTAAAACTATCAATAACGGTTAAGAACCGTGACAAAATCCTCTCACGCATTGATTCGGAGAACATCGCTTTTCTATCATCCTCCTGTTTTTTATAATTAGAAAATTCCGCTCGCTCTTTCTGCCAGCCAGTCAGATATTCTTCCTTTTGAGCCTTTGATTCTCTCAGATCAGCTCGAAGTTTCTTTAGAGTTTTCTTTAAATCCTCCTCGCCGTCTTCGTTGAATTCCATTTCAACAACTTCTGACTCGTCTGACTTCAGTTCAACACTCTCAGCCTCTTTTTTGATTTCTTGATCACTCATGAGCATCATTTTAGCATAAAAAATCCCCTTCGGAAAGGGGATTTTTTATGCTTTTTGAATTAACGTTTTGACCATTGAGGAGCTTTTCGGGCCTTCTTGAGACCGAATTTGCGACGTTCTTTAGCTCTCGGATCTCTTTTTAAATATCCAAGTGTTTTTAGATTGCCACGAAGTTCAGCATCAAATACTATAAGGGCACGAGCGAGACCATGACTGATGGCTCCAGCTTGGCTGTGAGTGCCCCCACCAGAGACACGTACTTCAACGCTCCACTTTGGAGCCACCTTGCCTTGATCTGCCTTGATCCCATTTAATATAGGGCCCAAGATAATACGGCGCTCACTTTCTGTTTTGAAATAGTCTTTAGCGTCTGTTTCGTTAACTACGAAACTAGCTTTCGCTGATTCAGTAATACGAACTCTAGCAGTTGACGTTTTACGTCTTCCTACAGCCTCTATATATTTTGCTTTTGTTTCTTTATCCATTGGCACTGATTAATCTATTATTGTTAAATTTTTCATCATTGTCCTTCGTAATTTATTAGCAGGAAGCATCTGTTCAGTCGCAAGTTTGACCAACTCTTTCATACCCTTCTTTTCTGCTGTTTCGGTACCCTTCAAAATACGTAGTCCACCCGGAATACCTGAATATCGAGTGTGGTAAATTGATTCCAACTTTTTTGCAGTGATTTTAATCTTTGAAGCATTCACAACTTTTACAGGAAAGCCAGAATAAGTATTGCGCTCGAAAGTCGCCTTAGTCTTGCCCATTAAAGACATCGCTATCTCTGTCGCTACTCGGCCTAGAGCCTTTCCACTTGCGTCTATTGTCTTTATTTCTTTTGTCATATTCTTTGTCATGGTGTTTTTCATACTAAACTATTGTCCTTAATTATACAAATTCTATAACGGCCATCGGTGCTCCATCTGATTTTCGGGAACCCAATTTTAATACTCTGGTATATCCACCTTTTCGATCTGCGTATTTCGGAGCAATTACCTCAAAAAGCTTCTTGACTTCTGGGCGTCGGTTTGAAAGTTTTGCTATGACCAATCGACGAGTAGCTATATCACCCTTTTTAGCACTAGTAACAAGCTTTTCCATGAATGGACGTAGCTCCTTTGCTTTTGGCTCTGTTGTTTTAATCTTTTCGCGTATAATTAAATTCAACGCTAAAGAATTAATCAAGGCGTTCCTGACTTTTCGCACTCTACCGAATTTTCTTTTATTATTGCCGTGTCTCATATATTAATCTTTAAGGTTAAGTCCGAATTTACTAAGCACTTTTTTAATTTCAGAAATTCCTTTCTCACCAATGCCTTCTACTTCAAGCAAATCTTCTCTTTTCTTGCGAGCAAGCCCGCCAAGTGTTCGGATATTTGCGCCAGTTAAAGCATTCAAGGTGCGAGTAGAGAGGTCAAGACCGTCAGTTCTTGTCTTTAAAACATCAGAGAAATCAGCACCTTTTTTGCCTTCCCCTTCTGCTTCTTCAGCCTTTACATCTTCTTTTGATGTAACTTTTTCAACTTTTTCTTCCTCTGATTCTTTAAAATCAACTATGGCCTTGAGCTGATTGATCATGATTTCGATAGAACGTGAGAGGGCTTCACGAGGTGTCAAAGTGCCGTCTGTCTCGAGAGAGATACGTAGTCTATTGTGGTTCGTCTGATCACCGACACGCATATTTTCAACTTCATAAGACACTCGACGGATTGGAGTAAAGATAGCATCGACAGCGATAGTGCCGACATCTACTTTATCTTTTTGGAAAATTTCTTTGGAAATAAACCCAAGACCTTTCTCGATTTTAATTTCAATATTTAAATTTACCTTACCTGTAACATCGACAATGTGAAGTTCTGGATTTAAGACTTCAACTTGTCCACTGGTTTTTATATCTCCTGCAGTTACTGATTTTGGACCCTTTACAGAAAGTGTGACTGTCTGAGGTTCATCAGATGTCATACTGAAACGAGTTCTTTTTAGGTTCAAAATCATCACGATCACATCTTCTTTTATACCATCAAGAGTCTGAAACTCATGACTTACGCCATCAATTTTAATAGATGTGATGCTAGCACCCGGCAATGAAGAAAGGATGATCCTTCGGAGACTGTTTCCAAGTGTATGACCATACCCTGGGTATAGACCATCTATTTCGAAAACTCCCTTATTTCCTTCTTCTACTACTATACGAGGCTTAGAAGGCATAACTATTTTATATTCAGGCATAATTTTTATATAAAGTTACTTTTAATTTTGAGCCTAGGCTCTTTCCACCCTTCGGTGGAAAATTTCTAATAATAAATTTAACGACTGTAAAATTCTAAAACGGAATTAAGGTCAATAAAACTTTCTGTATTTTTTGGTTTATCTAAAATTTTACCTTCCATATTCCCCACATCGAAATTTAGCCATTTTGGAGGATTGTAATCTTTTGTTCTTTCAGCTAAATTATCGAAAATTTTCTTTGTTTTAGATCCCTCGCGAATTTTTATAATATCTCCTGACTTTAATTCATATGAAGGGATGGTGACTCTCTGACCATTCACAATAAAGTGTCCATGAGAGACCATTTGTCTAGTAGCTCGACGACTAGATCCAAGACCCATTCGATAAATAGCATTATCTAGACGAAACTCTAATCCCTCGAAAAGCTTCTCGACTGTGCCAGAACCTTTTGAAATAGAAGCTTTCTTCACATAATTTGAAAGTTGACGTTCAGATACACCATATGAGAAACGAACCTTCTGCTTTTCTATAAGCTGTAAACCATATTCTGTTAAGGCCTTTGGACGTTTTGCCCCAACTAATGCTATCTTGCCTGTCGTAGCTGAAAATTTAGCAGTCTGACATTTGTCATAAACTCCTGGTCCTAATCTTCGGCAAATTTTAAATTTTGGTTTACTTATCATGTTAAATTATTTGAAAGTTATAAAGTTCGTAAAGTTTATAAAGTTATACTCGTCTTGGCTTCTTTGCTTGTGGTCCATTGTGAGGCACTGGTGTCGCATCTTGAATTGATGTTATTTCGATACCATGAGCCATAAATGCTCTAATCGCAGGCTCACGACCGGATCCAACTCCAAGAACCACAACATCTGAATCTTTAACACCAAGGATGGCTGCCTTACTACCAATCAAATCGCCAACTTTAGAAGCCGCGAATGGAGTACCCTTTTTTGCACCACGGAAACCTAGACTTCCCGCACTTGACCAGAACAGAGTATTGCCTAATTTATCTGCAAAAAGAACTTTAGTATTATTGAATGTTGCATCAATAGAAAGAATACCAGAAACAACTTTCTTTTTTGGTGTCTTGGGAGCAGCTTTTACGGCTTCTGCCGCTACCACCACTTCTTCTTTTTTTACTTCTGTTGTTTTATCTTTTGCCATTTTTGCTTTATAACTTTATGAATTTTATAACTCTCTACTTTTTTATGTCTTTGTTTCCTTTCTCTTACCTGACGCCATTGTCTTTCTCACATTACCCCGGACAGTTCTAGAATTCGTTTTTGTTCTTTGTCCTCGGACTGGTAGCCTCTTCATGTGACGGACACCTCTATAACTTTTTATGTCTTTCAATCTTTTGATGTTGGCGGAGATCTCTCTCTTTAGATTTCCTTCAATCGGAATAGTCTCAATTACAAGACGGATTTTATTTTCCTCATCAAGATTTAAATCCTTAGCTTTCTTGCCCCAATCTATACCTACCTGATCTAGGATCTTGCGAGCTTTAGGAATACCAATACCATAGAGGCATGTAAGCCCAACCTCGAGTCTCTTTTCATTTGGCACCGTAATTCCCATTATTCTCATAGAATTATTGTTTTTGTTTATGCTTCGGGTTAGAGCATGTTATTCTTAAATGCCTCTGGCGTCTAACCATTTTGCAATTATCACAAATTTTTTTTACTGCTGATTTGATTTTCATGTTGATTAATATATAAAAAAATAAAAAACAAGGAAATACCCTTATTTTTCGATCTATTCCTTTCTAAAAAACCGTTACTAAACGGTACTTGATATAATACACTATTATAAAATAATTACAACCTTTTTACTATTCTCCCCTTTCCACCATAAGGATCGAGTACGATTTCGACTGAATCTCCAATTAAAACTTTAATTCTATGCATTCTCATCTTTCCGCCTAAATATGCAAGAATTTCTTTTTCGCCTTCTATTTTATCTTCGATTTTTACTCTAAATAAAGTGGATGGAAGAGCCTCAGTCACCATTCCTCTCGCCATCGGCAGTTTTTCATCTTTTTGATCACTCATGTATTATAGATACTATAGTAAAATTTTACACACATGTCAACACTAATTTGAATACAAAAGCTAGTAGTTACTTGGCATAATCTACAATTATTTTTATATCTTTCATCTTTTCTGGTAAAGAAGTCCTCCAAGGCGGACTAACCACCAAGTCAGCAGAATCAATATTTAAATATTGCAATAGTATCTGACTAAAATCTTTTTTTGGTTTACCCAAGAGATCATTCATAAGTTTAGATTCATCCACCCTCCAAACAACCTTGGCGCTACCTTTCAAGTTGAAACTTATATTTTTTATATCTCTAAATGATGCGTTGTCTTTACTATAAATAGAGAAAACTAAATCTTTAATGTTTTGGATATAGACAGAGCTACCATCATACTCATTCACTTTATCTTCAGCAATTTTTTTAGTTAATTTTTGTTCATTTAATAAAATACCATCAAGTGTACCTTTGAGTTTCAGAGTCATACTATTATCCCCATTGTAAGTCGAGACAATGTTTGGTTCACCATTTGCATTATCAGTATTGAGGAATATTGCATCCTTAAATAATACAAAGCCACTAGGAATCTGTCCCGTCACCTCTTTTAAGAGCTTTACTTGAAGTGCAGTCTTTAAATTATTTATAGCCATATCCTTGTCAGTATCAGATACAACTGGTGCTTTTCCTATAAACCCACCACCTATGCCACCCTTAGAGCGAGCGTAAATTTTAGAATATTTAGGAGTACCCTTAAAACCAAAAATTTTAAAATCGAGTGGACCACTATTGTACCCTACTCCCGCTTCCGCTCCATATATGCCAACCTCTACTGATCCAGGTACATCATCCTTCATCCCTGGAACTACGATTTTCTTTACAGTCTTGTAAATCTTGCCATTAGAACCTTCAAGTCTAGTATCAATACTGAGTAGTTGAGTAGAGGAACCAAAAGCGTTGTATATAACCACAGTGCCTGTAGCCACATCTCTCACATCTTTCTCGCTATTTGCCTTTATGACCTTACTCTCTTCTCCAGAAATTACCACAAGATCAAAAGAGAGTCCGTCTACACTTGAATCTTTGTTGGCAGACCAACTTTCATTTAAAACCACAGCCTGGGTTTTGGGGATTACTGTCACTACTGCTCTCGAGAATAGATATGATATTGCAAAGACACAAAAACCGATCGAAAAAATCGCAACAAACCAAATTTTATATCGAGGCTTTTTACCAATCTGACTCTTACTCTTGACCTCTTTCACCTCTGGTTCTTCATAAGAAGATGTTTCTTTTTTTAAGACTGGCCGTGTCTCTCGACTCACACGTTTTACTTTAACCATGTCTTGCAATAAGTTCTTCGCCATAGATTATATTTTAACGGCATTAATTAAAAACCTATTAATGTAGACAGAATCGATTATTAGAAATGGATCACGGATTATATTCTCCTTGAAATCTGCCATACCATGAAAAACTTCTGCGCCCAGAAAGATAATCTTGAACTTAGATTCAGTTAGAGTGTACTGATTGAACTGTTCATTTTTAATTATTTCTGTAAAAAAATCAGCTAAATCTTTGTCTACAGTCAAGTAAATAGTTGAAGGGACAGATATATCATTCGAAAGATTGGACAAAGATTCTTGAAATTTGTGGAGCCACTCCATCTTTAATTTATTTACTACGGGGTTAAGCTTCTTCATAACAGAGTCTGCGGCGTGGCCATCTTTTAAAAGATATATCGATGATTTAGCTTCATCAAGTGAGGACTTTGAAACAGCTGCTACCCCACGTATCATAAAATTTGAACCAAGGGGAAAAGAAATCGACTCACGCAATATATTATTTTTAATCATCGAGATGTCCGTAACTTCTCCACCAACATTGACCATAAGGAAATTCTCACTTTGTACATACATATCTCGCACCACCGCAAAAGAAGAGAGGGCAAAAGAAGAGAACTTTATTTTTTTAGAATGAAAATGCTTACCCACTATATCTTCTATCTTGCCCAACACCTGTTCACTACTTATCGAAACAAAGATCGTCATTTCAAGCTCTTTACCTTTTTGATTTATTGGATTCGACGTTTCATATCCATTTAGAACTGTTTTTATATTTTTAAGTTCAATCAATCGAACTGGGTTGCCAGAGATAGCATAGTCTTTAGAATGCTCATCCTCAAACAGAGATATTTCTTTTTGAATCAAACCATCTGCGAGCTTTGTTGTAAAAATAAAAGGCGTATTCTTTTCAAGCTTTATAACTCTCGTTTGAGAAACATACCAAAGCGAAGACAGGACACAGTATACCTCCTCTGGTGCACCCACACCCGCACTATGAACTAAGTTAGCCACAATTTCTAAAGATTTCATAGTCGAAGTAAAAAAACGCTTGGGTTCTATATTGTCTTCTAGGGCTATAGGCTCACGAATAGAAAAAACTATTTTGGGAATTCCTGATTTTTGTGTACAGAAAAATGCACCTCCGACTGACGAAGACCCAACATAAAAAACCAATATCAATTTCTCTGCGTTTTTATCTTTTGAAAAGATATCCATTACATTAATTATACCACAAAATAATCTTTGAAAACTACACCAGTATGGCTTTAATGCGTCTCACGCCCTGAGCCACAGCCTCTTCTTTTTGAATCTTGAATTGACCAAGTTCTGAAGTATTTTTTACATGTGGACCACCACAGAATTCTTTTGAAATAGGGTTGCTATCTTTATCTTCAATAAGATACACAGACACAACCTCGGGGTATTTTGCTCCAAATTCCATTTCAGCCCCTATTTTTTCTGCAACATATAATGGTAATTCTCTACGAGTAACATCTAGACCAGATTTTATTTTTTCATTAACCCAGTCTTCTACTTTTTTCTTTTCTTCATCAGTAAGTTTATGATCACACAAGAAATCTAACCTCAAACGTTCATCTGTAATATTACTCCCCCGTTGTTTAATATTTTTATCAACAACAGCTTGTAACCCAGCCAACAGTAGGTGATGTGCTGTGTGTAGCCTAATAGTTTTTTGGTTATGATTCGCAAGACCTCCTTTAAACATACCAGTGGAAGAAGTCTGAGAAAGTTTCTGGTGCTCTGTCATTTTTTTATGGAAACCTTCAAGATCTACTATCTCACCTTTTTCTTTGGCGAGTTCAAGAGTGAGCTCTATTGGGAAACCATAAGTGGTAGCAAGTATAAATGGATCTATACCTTTTTCGAATTCTTTTAATCCATTTTCTAAAGTTTTGGAAAATTTAGATATTTCATCAGTAATAATACTATGCTTTACTATTAAAATTCCTGGATATTGATTTTTGTACTTATTGATGTACAAATTAAATAATATATCTAGGTCTTCAGAAGAAGATACTGGTATAAGTCTTTTAAAATAGGTCCAACCTCTCCTTATTAATCTGCGTAAAACATATCCTGCTTCTTTATTAGAAGGAACAACACCATCAGACACCAAAAACAGAGAGGTTCTAAAATGATCTAGAATAATTCTTATAGATCTAATCGTCTTTTCATCTCTCTCAAAAAATTTTAATTCTTTTAATCTTTGATCGAAACTTATGAATGCTCCTTGAAACAAATCCGTATCGTACGCAGTCTTCTTGCCCTGCATGACTGCTGTCATACGCTCCAGTCCTGCGCCAGTATCTACATTTTTTTGCTTAAGTTTACCAATTACCTCCCCATCCTTCTTTTCATATTCCATAAAAACATCATTCCAAATCTCAATCACATCTTCTTTTTTTATGGCTTCAATAAAACCCGCTGGTGTTAAATCTCCCACATTGCCCGTCATATCATAAAACATTTCACTACATGGACCACATGGACCATTGTCTCCAGGACTCCACCAGTTGTCTTCTTTTGGCAAGAAGTAAATTCTATTTTCTGTAATACCCACACTTTTCCAAATTTCTATTGATTCAATATCTTTTGGAGCATTTTCGTCACCTTCAAAGACGGTCACATATAGACGTTTTGGATCGAGACCAAGACCTTCTTCCTTAGAAGTTAAAAATTCATAGCTCCACTTAATTGCATCTTCTTTAAAATAATCTCCTAAAGACCAATTGCCCATCATTTCAAAAAAAGAAAAATGACGATTGTCGCCAATATCATCCAGATCCCCGGTTCGCACACACTTTTGCACATCCACAATCCGTGTACCCATCGGATGTTTCTGACCCATCAGATATGGTACAAGAGGTTGCATACCTGCAGTGTTAAAAAGCACAGAAGGATCATTCTCTGGCACTAGAGATGCAGAAGGAATTATTTTATGTCCCCTTTTTTCAAAAAATTTTAAAAATCTTGACCGAATTTCGTCTGATTGCATATGCGTATTATTTATTTGGCCTCAGGCTTATCCACACCGTCAAACATTCTCCTGATGGGCCTCTCTAAAATATTCATCAAAACCAAAACTAAAAGTACTATAAATGTAGTGATGATTGCTAAACCATAAAAACCAAATCCAGTCGCCATACCGATGCCAGCAGTCACCCAAAGTCCACCAGCAGTCGTCAGGCCTAAAAGTCTATTACCTTGAAATATTATAGATCCAGCACCCAAAAATCCTATACCCACAATGACTTGCGAAGCTATTCTGGTCGGATCAAAACCTCCGATATCTCCATACTTCAGAACTATCATTTCAGAAATAATTATAAAAAGGGCTGAGCCGAGGGACACAAGTGCATGTGTCTTCATCCCTGCTTCTTTGTGTGCCAAGATACGTTCAGCGCCAATAATCATACCCAGCCCAACTGCCAAGACTAGTTTTAAAATTAAATCACTATTTTGTGTTAAAAATTCATACATGTATATATCATACAACAACCCCACCACCAAGACAAATATCACCGTCGTAGGCCACAACAGACTGCCCAGAAGCCACCAAAACTGGTTTTTTAAAAACCAATTGTGCAACATCCGATGTTGCACAATCTACTTTACATGATAAAAATTCACCATGATACCGTATCTGAGCTGTGTAATTTTTGTTTGGTTCTGGAATTTCAGAAATCCAATTCGTATCAATAATAGATAAGGAATTCTTTTTTGAATTACCACCCCCCACCCCCTCCTCGACAAGGAGGGGAGATTTCTGAGAAACTACTAATATATTTTTTGCAATATCTTTACTAACCACATAGTGTGGTCCGTCATTCGGACTTTTCTTAGTGATAATAAAACCATGACGTTCGCCGAGTGTATGAAAAACTACACCATCATGAAAACCAATTTTTTCTCCTTTCTCATTTTGCACCTCGCCTTGTTTCGACTTAATATAATGCTTTAAGAATTCTTTTAGATCCACCGCACCCAAAAAGCATATCCCCTGACTATCTTTCTTTTCTGCTACTGGTAATTTAAATTTCTTCGCCAACTTGCGGACTTCAGTCTTTTTTAAATGCCCGACAGGAAACAAAATTTTCTTTAATTGCTCTTGAGTGAGTGTCCATAGGAAATAACTTTGGTCTTTGGAAGGGTCAACACCTTTTTGCAAATGAAAACTTGAAGAATTCAAGGAGCCGTGTCGGTCCCCTGTCCTCTTGTCTCCGAGGGCGAAGGTGGGAGAATTTTTGAAGTTTTCATTTGCATTTTGCGCATAATGCCCTGTCGCTACAAAATCAGCCCCCATCAAAATAGCTTTTTTAAGAAAGGCACCAAATTTCACCTCTTTATTGCACATCACATCTGGGTTAGGCGTCCTCCCTGCTTTATATTCACGTATCATATAATCCGCCACTTCTTTTTTGTAAACGTCTTCTAAGTCAAAAGTTAAAAATGGAATATCTAAAAAAGCCGCCACACGCATGGCGTCCCTACGCTCTTCTTCTTCATTGCACTCTAAAAAGTCCGGATGCCAAGTCTTGATAAAAACCCCGATAACTTCACATCCATCTTTTTTAAGTAGTGCTGCACTAACTGCAGAGTCAACACCCCCTGACATCCCCACAAAAACTTTCTTTCTTTTCATTGTATTTATTTGATTTAGTAAAATCACCTACCGGGTTAGATACTTCCTTATGTTATTTTGATGCTCCGCAAACGAACGAGCGTAGTGTATAACACCATTCCTGTCATGTAAATAGTAAAGATAAGGTGAAGTTTTTGGATAGATAGCGGCTTTTATCGCTTCCATGCCTGGATTACCTATTGGGCTATTGGGAAGACCCCTTGTCTTATATGTTACAGGTGCCACGTCTACCTGGAGAGGCATGTTGATAGATATTCTCTTCCACAAGATTCCAGAAACAAACTCCCTATCTATATCACCCTTAGCCTCTCCTTCAAGCAAAGAAGCCATTATTATTATATCCCTTTCACTCTGTTTAGATGATGCAATGTCAGAACGAAGGATTGCAATTTTCTTTTTAAAATTTTCTTTCATTGAAAGAAGCACACTAGTTTCATCGTCATTAGTTAAAAAAAAGTAAGTGTCTGGAAAAAGATACCCTTCTAAACCTTTAGCTTCTAAAATAAATTTATTTTTATTAAAATTAGATAATTTTAATAAAAAGGTGTCGGAAATCTGAGCCATCGTAAAACCTTCAGGAATAGTCACCACTATTGGCGCCATATGGTGTTCACCTTTTGATATCCTCCGTGCAATTTCAAAAACCGGCAATTTTTTCTCAAAAAAATAATCCGCTGACATAGTACGCTTTTCACCACCAAAAAGTATTACAAAGGCTTCGAAGGCAAGACGAGAACGTATGATATTAGAATTTTTTAATTTCAAAGACACCCCGCGCAAGCTCGATCCTTCATCTATCTTAAATATAGTTCCAGATGGAAAATCTAACGGTGGTTTGATAAAAAAAACGGAAAACAACACAAAGAACGTAATTACACCCAAAGTATAATAAATATTTTTGTTATACATAAACTATATCGGTAAGTTGGTAGGTGGAGAAGCTTCCTTTGATTCGATACGCTCCAAAGTAGGAACTTTTAATATCTGACCTGGGAAGTGCCACAAGGTCGATATCTCTTCAGTATTTAAAACGAAAATCGAAGGATGGAAATAAGCCTTAATGATACCATCGAGTGGCCAAGGCACATTGTGTTTAGAGAAAATTGCCTGTCTTAGAGAATCATGAAAAAAGGAGCGTTCTCGATATTCTTTCAGCATTCTGTTAGCTAAAAGCATAATAGTATTTGAAGAAGCCAAAAATATACCACTATAAGCGTCTGCTTGAGTAGAATTATGACGCTCTAACTGATTACAATCAGGTTTTGCATACTGACGAAATAAAAGGCGCATGGTTCTTTTATTATTTGGATTAAATACTTCTTTCTTTGCAGCATAGTAAACTCGAATACCAGTATCAAAACCCACCTTGGTAATTTTAACATTCATCGCCTTCACAGCGCTATCTAAGAATATAGGGGTGCGTACTTCAGTTCCAAATTCATGTTCATTGTGAGCTTGCTTACGAGTAGTAGTATAGGGTTTTAATAGTTTTTGTATTACCATTCTTGATTCCTCTACCCAACCATGATGAGTAAACCAAGTCCCGTGTGTATGCCAACTCTTTTTCGTTGGAGTAATAATTATCTGCATCCACATCTGTTCTCCTTTTTGTATAGAACCAAAAAGCTCTACCACTGGCGAAATAGGATCAACCTTAAACTCTTCTTTTGGATCTTTATCTAGTCCAAAATCAACATATGTCTTTATTGGATATGCCTCAGATTTTTCTAGTTTGAATTCACAGCCCCAACCATCCCACGCACTCTTTGGACTTATCTCATCAACTGAAAGCGTATAATCCTCCACCGCCCTTATCTGCGCTTGAGGATATTGAGCATATAGTTGTGTTTCAATTAAAGATCGAACGCGCGTTGGTGTACGTATATAGAAATGAACTTGTCCATCTATAGAAGCAATCTCTAAGGAAAACCAAAACCAGACGGCACCCTGCCAATATTCTTCTTTGCCACCCTTATTACTCATATGATAGAGAGCATTGGTTAAAAAGAGCTCCATAGCCTTTGGAGACCTGACGACATCACGTGGAGGAGTAATCTCAAGCAACACGAAATCAATACCAGAAATAAAATCCTGTTGTATATAGTGAATCCAGAGTCTCCATGCCATACGGCCAAGCACCAAAGTGCCCACAAAAGGAGCAATGGCTAAAAGTACACTATAGATAAAATGGGTAACCGCATCAGTCATACCCTTATTTTATCTAAACTGCTACGTAAAGTCCACCTTTATTCTTCTTGAAATATTTAGGATTTACAAGATTGACTAAAATAGTGTTTTTCTTGAAATATCTTTCCTTGTTTACTCGTTTAATTACTTCTTCTTTGGAGAGTGCGCCTTCACGCTTTAAAATATCTGCGATAACTTCGCGAGCGATGCCCTTCTTATAACCCCACTCAGCGAGAGCATACATACCTCGGCCCACAAGGACGAATCTGTGGTCCTTGATCAGCTCATTATGACAAGTAGCATAGTGAATTTTTTTACTGAAAGTCTTTGAGATAGCATCTGCGACTTCCTTGAAATGCATCGGCGAACCATTTTTTCTCATAACCAAGTAAGCATAGTCTTTTACACCACGAATGCGTATGTTTGGAGAACTTGTCCTACCCCACTCTCCAAGAGGATTCTGAGATACAGTCTTCGACATAGAGAGCCATCTTTTAGCTATCTCAGCATCTCTGTATTCTTCAGTCACCTCCCCCATATAATCAAAAAACTTTTTAATCATCTCTGTCTCTGGGACTAGGTCTTCATCGTTTAAACTTGCATATAGTTTGCGTAATGTTTCGTGTACCCTATCTACTACATCATGATCCACACTCCAACGAGCATGAAAATGTTCATCTTCACGATGCTTCTTGAAAGCATCAGAAAGAACCAAGAAAAAATTGATATGATTCTGGGTTAATTTATCTTTTGATATGTGTGGCAACAACTCATGCTCGGCAACCACTGAACCTAATTTACGAACTAGTTGCTTTAGTTCATCAAAAACAGCCTGCTCCCCTTTGTAAACATCTGACTTTTTGATAAAATTTAATGCTGCATCTTCCACCTGCCGCACACGTTCTCGAGTAATGTTATATTTTTGTCCGATCTCTTCGAGAGTTTTTATTTTACCATCAGCAGTCAAACCAAAACGGTTCATAATAACATCAGAAGCTCGAGGGGCGAGCTGTGAAGCTATCTTCTTTGTTATTTTTTTTGGTTTAAATGATATTATTAACATAATAAATTGGTTTAAAGTTATAAAGAATTTTAATTGATTACTTCTTTTCTCCATGTTTCTTACGATCAAGCTCCGTCAAATATTTCTTGCGTAAACGGACAGATTTCGGAGTTATTTCTAGATACTCATCTCCATTCATAACCTCTAATGCTCTCTCTATGGTCAAACTAAACACAGGATTTAAAACGATGGCTTCATCAGTACCAGAAGCTCGCATGTTGGTCAGTTGTTTTCCTTTTGTAGGGTTCACTGCCATGTCTTCTCCTTTCAGTACGTTACCGACAACCATCCCTTCATAGACTTCTGTACCATGTCCTACGTACAGTATACCACGTTCTTGTAGATTTGCAAGAGAAAAGGCTACGGCCTTGCCAGCCACCATCGAAGTCATAGCGCCATACTCTCGTTTCTTTATTTCTCCCGCGTATTCTCTGAATCCTGTAACTCGAGAACTCATAATTCCCTCTCCTTTTGTGTCGATAATAAATTCACCACGATAGCCCAAAAGTCCACGCGTAGGTATGTCAAAAATAACTCGAGCGATGCCCTCTTTCTCCACCATGTCTTTCATGATTCCACGTCTTTTACCTATTTTTTCTATTACACTACCACTCGCCTCCATAGGCACATCTATTACCAGCTCTTCATAGGGTTCTGTCTTTTGACCATTCTCTTCTTTAATAATAACCTCCGGCTGAGACACCTGCATTTCAAATCCTTCACGACGCATATATTCTAAAAGAATAGCGACGTGAAGCTCTCCACGTCCGTATACTTTAAAAAAGCTAGGGCCAAATTTATCGCCTTGATCTGGAGAAAAATCCACTCGGAGTCCTACGTTTATCTCAAGCTCTTTTTCGAGTCTTTCTTTAATCTGTCTTGAAGTAACAAATTTACCTTCTTTGCCCGCAAATGGAGAGTCGTTTACTAAAAAGTTAAGCGACAGTGTCGGTTCATCGATAGCAATGTGTGGTAATGGCTCCACAGAATCATCCTCACACACAGTCTCACCAATATATATGTCTGGAATACCAGCGAGCATCACTATGTCTCCCGAAGTTGCAGATTCTACTTCTTTTCTTTCGATTCCTTGGAAAGAAAATAGTTTGGTTATCTTACCCTTACGTGTTCCATTTTCACCCTTTACGGAAATATTACTGGAAGTTGAAATTTTGCCAGAGTAAATACGAGCGACGGCCATTCTGCCCAAGAAATTGTCATACCCCAAGTTGAAAACTTGCGCAGACATTTTACCATCTGGATTTACTGAAGCTGGTGGCACTTTTTCTAAAATTAAATCTAAAAGTGGAGATAGATCTTTCGACGCATCACCCAATTTCTTGAAAGCCTTACCCTCACGTCCGATGGCATAAACTGTTTCAAAGTTTGCCTGTTCTTCGTTTGCACCAAGCTCGAAAAATAATTCTAAAATCTCATTATGCACTCGATCTGGCTCGGCTGCTGGTTTATCAATTTTATTTATAACAACGATAGGTTTGAGTCCGAGCTCAAGAGATTTTTTCAAAACGAATCTAGTCTGTGGCATCGGTCCTTCAACCGCATCCACCAATAAAAGCACAGAATCAACAGCTCGAAGCACACGTTCCACCTCAGACCCGAAATCCGCGTGCCCAGGAGTATCCACAATGTTTATTTTTGTGTCTTTATAGGTTATGGAAGTATTTTTAGCGTAAATAGTAATACCGCGCTCTTTTTCTAGGGCATTTGAGTCCATCGATATTCCTTCATCTTGTAGTCCGCCATTTTGCTTCATCAAACCATCAGTCAAAGTAGTCTTGCCATGGTCGACGTGAGCTATGATTGCTATGTTTCGTATTTCCATATTGGGTTAAACAAAAAAGCCCGAAGGCCTGTTTTTAACTAAATTTATAATAACATACTTTTATAAAAACAACAAGTTTTTAGTTGAAAACATATTTATTCTAGATATATGCTACAATTTTTAAAAATCATGAACAAATCTTTATGGATAATTTTGATCTTGCTTTCACTTTTCTTGGTTTTATTTTCATTCCATAAAATAAACTTACCCACTTCAGACATTGGACGACATATTGCAAACGGCAATATTCTCCTAAATAACGCCCAGTATGACATTTCAAAAAAAGATATACTTTATACAAATTTATTTTCTTACACACATCCTGATTTTCCGTTTATAAATCACCATTGGGGAAGCGGTATAATCATTTATCTTATTTTTAGCATTCTTGGTTTCAATGGGTTGTCTATTTTCTATTTTTTACTTGTATTAGGAGCTCTTATTTTCACACTGGTGGTAATGAGCGATGAAGCTGATAAAAGTATTTTGTTTTTCACAAGCGTTTTTCTTATACCTCTCATTGCTGGGCGTACAGAAATCAGACCTGAAGGATTGAGTTATTTTTTTCTCGCAGTTTTTTTATATCTACTTTATAGATACTCTAAAGATAAGATCTCATATCGTATGATTTGGCTCATACCATTTCTAGAACTAATTTGGGCAAATATGCATATTTATTTTATTTTTGGACCATTTTTGATCGGCATATTTTTAATTGAAGCCTTATTTCTAAAAAATAAGGAGAAAGTAAAAAAACTGGGAATAATATTACTATCGAGCTTCATAGCGATGTGTATCACTCCTTATGGGATCAAAGGTGCCTTATATCCATTTACTATTTTCCAAAATTACGGATATAGGATTGTAGAAAATCAATCCATAAATTTTCTAGAACATTTATCTTTTATTAATCCTGAATTTTTTTGGTATAAAATTATACTCTTACTTATTATTACAACCTCTATTGTCATCATAATAAAACAAAGAAAAAGTTTCTTACTAGCACTTTCAGTCATCGCACTAGTCTTTGCAGTACTCGGATATTTCGGCATTCGCCATATTCCTGCTTTTGCCTTATTGTCTCTCCCTCTCCTAGTTTACAATCTAACCGTAATTAAAAAAATACTAGAGAACAAGATAAACTACAAGACAGATGTTGACGTTAAAGTAATTTTTTACGCAGTGTTTTCTCTTATTCTTATCACAGTAACGATGTTTCAGTTTTCTACAAAATTGCCGTGGAATCGTGATTTTGGAATTGGAATAAATAAAAAACAATTAGCTCCAATTGAATTTATAAAAAACAACAAAATACATGGACCATTTTTCAATAATTACGATATTGGTGGACTTATGATTTTCGGATTTTTCCCAAAAGAGCGTGTGTTCGTGGACAATCGACCAGAAGCCTACCCAAAAGAATTTTTTAAAAACATATACGTGCCAATGCAAGAACGAGAAGATATTTGGGAACAAGAATTGAAGAAAAATAAATTTAATGCTATATTTTTTTATAGACTGGATTACACACCATGGTCACAGACTTTTCTCATATCTCGTGTAAGTGACCCACTCTGGGCGCCGATATACGTCGATGATCAGACGATCATATTTCTTTATCGAAATGAAGAAAACAAAGAAATTATAAAAAAATACGAACTACCAAAAGAAATGTTTAAGATAAAATAATGAAACTATCGATCATAATTCCTGCACATAATGAAGAAAAAACTTTAGAGCAAGTGGTACTTGGAGTGGAACAAGCATTCAAAGGGGAAGATTATGAAATAATTTTAGTCAATGATGGGTCCACAGATGAAACATACAACATAATTTCAAGAATAAAAGATCCTCATATACGCACAGTGCATCACGAAAAAAATTATGGAAAAGGAAGATCCATACGAAGTGCTCTAGAAAAAACGAGAGGAGACTATGTCGCTATCCAAGATGCGGATCTCGAATATGATCCAAAAAACCTCTATGAACTCTGGAAAATAGTGAAAAATAAAAAAGTTGTAATTTATGGAAAGAGAAGTGGAAAAGATGGATACATATTAAATAGAATCGGTAATAAGGTACTATCTTTGACTTGTAACATATTATTTTCGTCTGATATTTCTGATATATACACCTGTTATAAAATCATACCGCGTGAACTTATGAACTCACTCAACTTGGAATCAAACGGCTTTGAAATAGAAGCGGAAATAATTGCAAAAATTTTAAAAAAGAAAATCGATATCGAAGAAATATCTATTCAATACATGCCGCGAAGTTTTGAGGAAGGAAAACATATCAACTGGAAAGACGGATACAAAGGAATCGTAAAATTAATGAAAGTAAGATTCTTCTAGAGAATTCTTTTGGTGCGTCGAGAGGGATTCGAACCCCCGAAGCCCGAAGGCAACACGTTTACAGCGTGTCGTATTTGACCACTCTACCATCGACGCATGTAGATAAATTAACATAAAAAACTCTTTTTTGCATCTTTTCTACAACCTCTAAATAGCCTTATTTTACAAGAGTTTAATTTGCTATTGACTTTTAGCTCAAAAGAGTATATAATACAGGTATAAGTATGTTCTTTCAAAAGCTTTGGTTACAAACAATTTTTTGTATAAAGATGCAGAAAGTTGTATGTAACCAAGGCTAATAAACAAAGTTGGTTACAGAAACAAAACACCATGAAGAAAACACTGACAGTCGGTTTCGCTCTGCTGGTCTTCGGCCTCTACTTGGGGCACCAGTGGGGACAGCAATCCAACCATCACCAGACCGCCACTTTGGCCGTCGTGAACAACACCAACCAGGAGTTGCCGTCGGTCATCATCGATAGCGGCTACTTGTTGGTCAAGGTCAGCTCACCAACAGAAGCCTTCGAACTGATGACCAAACACGACAAACTGTCGCGCGCTAATGGGTCAATACTTCATCCGGCAGGTGTCGGAAATGTCATGGACAACCCTGACCGGTTTACCAAGACGATTGAGCTCCCGCTGGCGTTCAGCTGGGGCGGCGACAAGCTCGCTTTCTTGAAGCTCAAGAAGGACAAGTCGGGCTACGAGATGGTTGAGTCGGTTCCGAACCGACCAGTCTATCTGTTATTTTGGAATAAGACCTGAAAAGGCATCCATCCATCACAAAGACGCGCGGACCGAAAGGTATCCGCGCTGTTTTTTTGCCAATTTTTCACAAGGCCCACCTATAGCAAGGACCGTCCTTGCTATAGGTTAAAGCTTTTTAGCTTCTAGCATCAGAAACATTGGAATTTCTTTACGTATCCTGTCCTCTTCTATTGAGCGCGGACCTTTTTGACTCTTTTTGTGAGAAATTAATTCTTCTAGACCCGAGACAGCAAATCCGGCTTTGTTTAAGAATTTAAAATAAGATTGAAGTGGTCGATGAAATGAAAGTGTTTTCTTTTTCTTGGATGGATCTTTTTCCCCGGGGGTCATATCTATCTCTATCTGATATTCTTTTAAATAAGAATCGATTCGGCGATACTGCCTCCCCTTCTTTACATCCCAATCCCAACTAGAATTTTGCGGAATTCGAAATGCTGGATGATTTAAAACAATCACAAGCTTGCCTTTTGGTTTGAGAACCCGCGCGGACTCAGCTAGCGCGCCAGCGAAATTTTTAATATTTTGAATAGCTAAAATAATTATGGCTGCATCATAACTAGCATCTTTTGAAAAAGAGAGTTTGTCCGCTTCGGCGACACAAAAACTGATATTTTTAGGAGAACGTTCTTGCGCTTTTTTTATAAGTTCACTTGATATATCCACACCAGTCACCTGCGCCCCAGCATTTTCAAGCGCCCGACTAAAATATCCCTGCCCACAAGCAATATCAATTATGTTCATACCCGCCTTAACATTAAGAACTCGGAGCAGGTTCGGTAAAATAACCTTCGCCTGAAAGGAATCGTCTGATTCTTCTAAGAGCTCGTCATACCACCCTGCTACAGAGCCCCACGAAGTCTCACCGGAATTATTTTTAGAAGTATCTTTTTTCATATGATTTAGCGAAATCATGCCGCGCAACCGTCCATTAAGGGGGGCTTATACACTATAATACAATTTCCTTAACAAAACAAAAACGCCCCGAAGGGCGTCTTTGCGGCACTTATGTTGTTTACGATAAATGTGAATTTTACCTCACACCCACAAGACTAGTATAGCATACTTGCAAAAAAATTGCAAGTAAATTGCAACTATTGTATAATATATGCGTAGGTGTCGGATAGCTACTCTATGATTTCATAGGGAGGAAAGTCCGAACACAGCCCTGATTTATCAGGGAGAAAGGTAGTGGGTAACGCCCACATATAGTGATATATAGGTGCGAGCAGAGACGCTGATGCAGAGATGCTAGGGTTCCATCGAGCAATCCATGGAATAGTCTGGTGGTAACATCAGAGTGAAACGGCTAAATCCTTACCCCTGTGCAAGATCGTGTCCAAGCGCAAGCTTGGAAGAATCGCTTGAGTCTAAGAGTAATTTTAGACCTAGATAAATTGTTATCTGCCAATTTTGTTTGCCATAGGCAATTACAAAATTGAGCATCCCGAGCCACGTCGAGGGAACCCTTCGACAAATCCTCAGGGTCCTCAATTTTGAATCACCTGTGGTGAACAAAATTGGGACAAAATTCGGCTTATAGACACCTACAACAAAATGAAAGTCCCCTGCCAAAAGCGGGGGATTTTCTTTTTGTGAGAAACTTTTCGAAATATAACTTTTCGCGGGGTTTCGTAGGCTGACGCGCACAGAAATTCAATATTTTTTAAGGCTAAGGTTATATTGAAAAATCCGTACCAAAGAAAAGTTATATTTCAAAAAGTTTCAGTTAGTAAAACTCCACCCGTAGTCGCAAATATTTTTCTGTTGAAAAATTTCGCCACCCGCTCCTCGCACCGTCGTGCTACGGACTGACAAAATTTTCAATTTTGTCCCCCACTTTTAGATTATTTTTTTCAGCAAACCCAGCGACAACTTCTAAGACATATCTCGAATATTGCCCTTTCCCTTTGGGTTCGTAAACTTCTGGATATGATTCTGGCTGAGCACTTTTTTTAATATAGACTATTTTAAAATCTTCACTGATCCAAATAATGTCAATAGGGAAATTCATGTCTTTCATCCAAAATGGATGACTAGTAGAATACTTGAAAACAAACAACATACCCTCGTCGCTATCTAAAGCCTCTCGGCCGGATAGGCCCATATTTTGGGCATCTTTGGTTAAAGCCAAATCAACTTTAATACTTTGCCCTGCAATTTTTACATACCTTATGTTTTGTATCCCCTCTGATGTTAAGTCTTGAGTAGGCTCTTCAATCAAAGAGAATATTATTAAAAAGAAACTTATGATTATAACAACAGGTAGATATTTTTTTTTCATATAAATTAGTAAAATAACGCTTGGCGTAAATTGTGTTGAAACTTATTATTGAACCACTACACTCCTCGCCACCTCTATCGCATTATTCCCTGCTGTGTCAGTGGCATTATAAGTGATAGTGTATGTGCCTGCAACAGATGTATCTACAGAACCACTGATTATGACAGCTACTCCTGTGTCTACATTATCTGTGGCTGTGGCTCCTTGTTCAGTATATGTGTCTCCCACGTTTAAAGTTATTGTAGATTCACCTGTGAGGGTGATGACTGGTGGAGTGGTGTCGGATGATGGTGCGGGGACTGGAGCTGGAGTAGGGGTTGGCGCTGGAGGTGTTCCTGATCCCCCTGCCATAGCTTGAAGTTGGTCACCATCTGCACAAAATTCTGTGCCATCAGCTTTCGCAACACAGATTTGCTTTGTATGTACTTTGTCTGCAAAGAAATCTCCTATCCCATTCGCCCGATCCGCCATCCAATTATCAACCTTGGAAAAAATGTTTGCGAAGAAAGCATTCACGAAAGATTCATTGGCTGAGCCAGCAAGTGGAGTGATAGTGCCCGCGATACTATTTAAGTTTAGATCTAGTTCTTGGATAGATGCGATCATTACAGGGGTGAGTTTAGAATAATCCACCATCCAGTTGTCTGCATCATTGATTGGTTTAGTAATTGCGTGAGGATAAACATCATAGAGCTCTTGAGCGAAGATTCCAGTGTATAGATTATGGTTAGCATCTTCTTTCCATGTGAAATCATGAATTTTTATTTGATTTAAGATATTGAGAGATGAAGTAGTATTTTCGTTTACTAAATTCTTTAATCTTTGGTCTGATGTAGTGTTGTATGCTGTGGCAGATGAACCAAAAGTGATTGATCCGACAGCACCACCGTCACCATCTTGGAAACCAATGAGAGTGGATGGTCCGGCTGCAGTGTGATCATCTAAGCCTCCTTGGATAAGGATACCGCTACGGGTGGCAAGATTGCCATCATTGAAGAAGTTGGCAACATACGAAGCAACATCTGTCTCTATGTCTAATTTATAATCTGGAGTAGTGTCGCCGATACCGACTTTGCCATCGTCAGTCAAGCGCATCACTTCAGCCAAACCTCCTCCTGTTGCACTCACTCGTGTAGATAGCGCAATATGACCTGAACCATTGTCGGTAGCACCACGAATTGCCTGAATTCGTCCCACCTCCCAACGATTACCTAGATCAACACCATTTACAAAACTAAGAGCGCTTTCTCCGTCTCCTGCTGTGAGTCCAAAAGAAGCAATTTCAAGTGCGGCTGCGGTAGTGTTCAAGCCGTTATTAAGAATGGTCAAAGCCTTACCCCACGAACCGATACTAGGATTCGTCGTCCCGATCCCGACGTTGCCAGAGGTATCAATAGTGATACCATTTGCATTAGCACGATTAGACCAGGTTGCTAAATGTAGTTTTGGTTCAGTCGCACCAAGATAATCACTCGCTACCCATGCGGTTGTGCCATTAACCCCACCACCAACTGCAACGCCTGAGCCAGAGGAGCTATATAAAAAATCTGCAATAAATTCATTTACGTGACCAACAACTTGGAGTGGGAGACCTGGACTCGTCGTCCCAATCCCCACGTTGCCGGAACCTAAAATTGTCATTTTAGTTGTTGGGGTCACAACAGAGTTTCCTGTAGAACCTGCGGTAGCAGTCTGGAATTGAATTTGTGATGTCCCTGTGCCAGATGATTTTCCACCTGAAAGATTGAGAGTCCCTCCTGTTAGATTGGTGGATGACGGGTAAGGATTTCCTGCCCTAATAGTTAAGTCTTTACCTTCCACATTGGTACTTGGATTTGATCCTATAGAAATGAGTCTATTGGAAATACCATAGAAACTCAAATCACCATCCTCAGTACCATTTCGATTGGTTCCAATAAGTAATTTTCCATCACTAGTCACACGCATCTTTTCAGTAGGCAATGCTGACGCGCTACCTGTATCTGACTTTGTCAAAAACAAGATTTCACCAATAGAATTTACAGCACCATTGCCGACTGATGTCCCCTCCAATGCGATCTGGCTGTGAGTAAAACTATTACCGTTTCCACTATCCTTATAAAATCCTTCGATGACAGATGTACCATGATGAGCTCCCACAGCACTATTAGCAGTCAAACGTAGGTAATTGTAAGCACGAGTTGCACCTGGCTCCGTATAAAACAAATCGACAAATCTTCCTGGAGTCGTCGTCCCCACCCCCACATTGCCATTATTCAAAATAGTCATCGCAGTAGTTGCTGCATTATTACCAACCTTGAATATTAAGTTTGCATTAGTTGCGGTATTGCCTGTAGTGTTGTTACCTTCTAAGGTCAAAGTGCCATTAGCAGATGTAGAACCAATAACCAAAGGCGAAGTTAAACTTCCAGAAGACGGAAGAGTGACGGCACCAGTGACATTTAGAGTTCCTGCAAGAGTAGAAGTTCCAGCCACATTCAAAGTAGTAATATTAGAAGTAGTAGCAGTGAGAATGTTTGAAGATAGATTAGCTATGTTTGCAGAAGCACCACCAGAGAAGTTTACAGAAGGATTAGGGTATGAGATATGAACAGGTAGATAAGAGATAGGATTTGGTGCTGGTGTAACTGATGCTCCTTGTGGACCCTGAAGGCCTTGGATACCTTGTGCTCCTTGTGACCCACGTAATTTGTTAGCAATTTCTTTTTTTGAGAGAAGGTTTCTTAAAGCAGAAAGAAGGGTTGCTTCGTTTATTGTAGGTTGTGGTGTGACGTAGACTATTTCCTGCCCTGAGCTTGACGAAGGGGGTGGTGGTGTTACAGGAATAGAAACAGGATTAGGACCCCTTTCCCCTCCTTGATCAAGGAGGGGTGCCGGAGGTGGGGTGGTGGTAACTACTTGATTGTTAACAGGTGTAGTAAGTACAGTTACATAACTCTTAAAAGCATTCATTAATGAGTCTTTTGTAGCTGCTGCAAATACACTAGAAGTAGGTAGAAAAACAAAAAAAGCAAAGACAAAGAGTCCAAGTGAAAACCTTTTTATATATGCCCTAAAAAATTTATTTTTTTGTTTCACTTTTTTACTCGGAAATATCTACATTATATCAATAATATATATGTCGGGTAAGGAAAAGTGGGGATAACTCCCGTGTCCTCCCCTCCTTAATCAAGGAGGGGCTAGGGGTGGTAACCCTATAGATACTCTTTTAGAAATTCTTCTTTAAATTCGAAGAAATTATCGTCCAAAATTGACTGCCTTATTTTCTTCACTAGATTGACTATAAAATATAAATTATGTATCGAAGCCAATGTGCCCGCAAGCATTTCTTTGCCGTGAAAAAGGTGCGCAATGTAGGCTTTTGTATAGTTTTGGCAAGAATAGCAGGCACAATCCCGCTCAATGGGAGAATAATCTTCTCTAAATTGTCGATTCATGATTATAATTTTCCCATTTTTAGTGTACAAAGTTCCATTTCTTCCAAGTCTAGTCGGAGCTACGCAGTCAAATAAATCTACTCCATTTTCAATCCCCATAAATAAATCTTCAGGCTCACCGATGCCGAGGAGGTGTCGAGGCTTTTCTTCGGGCAAAATTTCATTTACCCATTTCACCGCCGTCGACATGTCTTCTTTTGCAAATGAACCCCCAATACCAAACCCATCAAAATCTAGACTAGAAATAAACTTTGCTGATTTTTTTCGTAGAGCCTCATCTCGTCCACCTTGGACGATGCCGAATAGCGCTTGTGAAAAGTCAGCAGATTTTTCTTTTTTGGGTGTCTCGCAAGCCGACGGGCTGAGAGGCAGCGCTACGGGAGCACCCGTAGACAGCGACCCAAAAAAGGAAGAATCTGCTTTATTTTTCACTTCTTCCATGTTTTTTAACTCTTCCAATTTCTTGTGTTCATCTAAACTCCTCTCTGCCCATCGGTGTGTCCGCTCGAGGGCTTCTTCTTGATATTTCAAATCTTCTGTCGGACTGGTGCATTCGTCAAATGCAAAAATTATATCCGCGCCCAAATTATGCTGAATCTGAATTGATTTCTCTGGAGTGATGTAATGAATAGAACCATCCAAGTGTGATTTAAAAGAAACCCCATCTTGCCCAATTTTCGCCAACCTGGGAGCATCAGAATCATCGAAACGTTCTGGAATAAGTAGAGATGGATCAGTTATTTTAGTTATCTTTGAAATTTGTTTACCATAAGCCGCACCCAAAGAAAAAACTTGAAAGCCACCAGAGTCTGTCATTGTCGGCCCACTCCAATTCATAAATTTACCGATACCGCCCGCCCCGCGGACTATTTCATCTCCGGGTTGTAAATATAAATGATAGGTATTGCCTAGCACTACTTGTGTGCCAGCATCTTTTACCTGTTCAGGATTTAAGGATTTTATAGTAGCCTTGGTGCCCACTGCCACAAAAGCGGGAGTTTGTATTATTCCGTGTGAAGTTGTGAGAACCCCCACCCGACCCAAACTATTTTTTAATTTTTTTTCTATTTTAAAATTCATTATTTCACTTCTACTTCAACGAATTTTAGTTCTTGCACGTTCACTGGAGAAACAATCAATGCTTTAATAAAAGGCTCACGCGGGTCAGAAAGTATGGTCTCGACGATACCCACCAAAAGATTGTTAATACCTGGCAACAAAACCTGATCCCCTTTTTGTAATGTAAAGTCTCTCGGCAAAATCATTTCAAAATTTCCCCCACCTCGTCCAACAATTTCCATAAAGACACTTTTACCAGCTTTGGATTCCTCATTTTTTTGACCAACCACTACTTGAGTTTTTTGGCCACTATTTGAAAAAAGGGTCACCTTTGAAGAATTAACATAAGTTTCAGCAATAGTTCCAATTGGCACATTGCCTAATGCAAAAACCTGGTCACCCGATTTTAAACCATCTTTGAGACCTACATCAATGACAAGTGTGCCATAAGGACTCTGGTTTGGTTTAGACAAAATAACACCTAAAACCATAGGCACATTCTCATTTTTGCGTCCCGAAATTTCTTTAAGAGAAATATTTTCAGCTAAAATAGAATCATAATTCGACATTTTTGCTCTGTCTATATCTAATGTTGATTTTAAATCTTGATTTTCTAAATAAAGAGATTTTTTTGAAATAAAAAAGGAACCAAAACTAGTAAATTTTTCTCCAATATTATTTCCTAAAAATAAAATCGGGCTAAAAACTTTATGACTAACATAAGACAATCCATTTATAATACCAACTTGAAAATAAAACAAAATGATACAGAGAAAAACAAATGAAAAAATATACGAGAGCTTTTTACGTTTTATTTTTTTATCTAGGAGGTAACTCATCTTGATTTCCAATCAAAACTTCTTTATAAAAAGGAATATCGTCCAAGATGACACCTGTACCCCTCGCAACTGCTGAAAGAGGGTCTTCAGCGACATAAACTGGGATCTTGAGGACTCTTTGTAAAAGCTGATCAAGCCCTTGAATTAAAGCCCCGCCACCAGAAAGCGTAATCCCTCTATGCATTATGTCAGATAAAATCTCAGGCGGTGTCGTCTCAAGTGTGTCCTTAATGCCATCTACTAATTCTTTGATTGATAAGGAGAAAGCTTCACGAACATCAGAATCAGTGACCATGACAGCACGAGGTAACCCAGTCAAAATGTCACGTCCATGAACCTCTGTCTCCATATATTCTCCAGGAAGTGCGGAACCAAGAGCAATCTTTATGGTCTCAGCAGTTCTCTCGCCAATAAGTATTTTAAACTCATCTCTCATATAAGTAATGATATCGTTGTCCAGTCTATCACCCGCTATCTTTAAGTTTTTAGATTTTACTACTCCACCTAAAGAAATAACTGCAATATCTGTAGTACCACCTCCGATGTCTATAATCATTGAACCCACCGGATCTTTGATTGGAAGTCTTATGCCGATAGCCGCTGCCATCGGCTCCTCTACCAAGAAAACTTCTCGTGCACCAGCAGAACGTGCAGCGTCATATACCGCACGACTCTCGACATTGGTCGTACCAGTCGGCACACCCACGAGGACCCTCGGGCGAGCCAACTTTTTGGACATTTTGTCTGCTTTATTTATCAAATATGAAAGCATCTCTTCCGTAACTTCAAAGTCCGATATAACACCATCAACAAGCGGACGGATAGCTTTGATATGTCCTGGAGTACGACCCAACATCTCTTTAGCTTTTGTACCAACAGCTAAAATTTGATTTGTTTTCACATTCACAGCTACAACTGAAGGCTCATTGATTACGATACCGTGACCTTTTAAATACACCAGAGTATTTGATGTACCCAGATCTATGCCTATGTCGTTTGAAATTAATTTGTATATTTTATCAAACATAAATTAGACATTGCTTTTTAGTAATTTTAATAATTCATCCAGGGAAACGATTTTTCCTTTTTCTTCCGTACGTTTTTTTATCTCTATCCCCCCTTCTTTGATACTTCGTGGAGAAATCACAGCTCGGAGTGGAATGCCGAGCAAATCAGAATCTGCAAATTTTTCTCCAGCCGTCACACCACTACGATCATCAAATAAAACTTCAATATTATTTTTTAACAAACTCTCGTAAACTTTATTAGCCTCTTTTTTCACAGCCTCACCTTCTCCCAAAAGGAGTAAATGTATAGAAAATGGAGCAATAGCCTCAGGCCAGATTATACCTTTATCATCCGAAAGGACTTCTACCACGGTGCCCATAAGACGCCCCAAACCTATTCCATAACAACCCATCAAAACATCGTGCTTTTGTTCCTTTTCATCGACATATGACAAATCAAACGGCTTGGAATATTTTATCTTCAGATCAAAAATATTCCCAACTTCAATTGATTTATTTTCGACTAATTGTTCCTTGACCATATTGAGCTGAACTAAAACTTCATCATTAAAAACTTCTTTATTTACTGCAACACCCTTTTTTTCATCAACATAAATAGTGTCCTCTCCCACTGCTGTAATTGTCTGAAATTCATGCGAATATTTTGCAAAAGTTCCCCCAGATGCAAAAGTCATATAAGTTAGATGCCCAATGCCCATTTTCTGAAAAATTGTTTTATAAACATCCTTCATTTTTTCATAAAATCCTTCAAAATCTGAAGCTGACTTGTGGAAAGAATACATATCTTTCATCATAAATTCACGGCCACGCAAAACTCCAGACTTGGCGCGCAGTTCCATTCTAAATTTATTTTGAATCTGATAAATAGCAAGAGGTCCACCTTCTGGAAAATCTTTGTATGAAGAAATATAATTTTTCAAAATCGGAACAATAATCTCTTCGTGGGTTGGACCCAAAGCGACTTCTCTACCAGAAGAGTCGATAACTTTATATAAATCATCCATCGCTTCCCATCGGCCAGTTTTTTCCCAATTTTCTTTTGGCTGGAAAGAAGACATCAAGACTTCCTGACCACCGACCCTATTCATCTCCTCTCTAATAATATTTTCAATTTTTTTTAAAACTCTTAGCCCAAGCGGTAGATAGCTATACACCCCAGCCATTTCTTTATGAATAAAACCACCACGGATAAGTAACTCAGCATTTCGAGACATCTCGTCTGCTGGCGCTTCTTTGCGTGTTTTAGTAAAAAGTATGCTTTGTCTCATCAGCCCATCTTAACTGAAAATTTGCAAAAATACAATCTTTCTGCTATATTATTGCATATGCAAAAAGCAGATTTAAAGGGTAAAGATGCAGATACATTAATAGAAAAGATGTTCCAAGTTGGAGCACACTATGGCTATAGCAAGACACGAAGGCACCCAAGTGTTGCAAAATATATCTACGCCACAAAAAATAAAACAGACATAATAGACCTTGAAAAGACAAGTGTTGCTTTAGAAAGTGCGACTGAATTCATAAAAAAGTTGGGCGCTTCTAGTAAAACTATTCTTTTTGTTGGAACAAAGCCTGAAGCAAGAGAAGCGACTAAAAGCATCGCAGAATCATTGAATATGCCTTATGTTGCTGAACGTTGGATTGGAGGCACATTGTCAAATTTCACCGAAATAAAAAAGAGAATCAACGAACTAGAAAATTACCAGAAAGACAGTAAAGATGGAGGACTTGATAAGTACACAAAAAAAGAAAGAGTGGTTATGGCAAAGAAAATGGAGAAGCTCGCTCGATACTACACTGGACTACTTGGTCTTAAAAAGGCTCCTGACGTTTTATTCGTAATAGATGCTAAAGCAGAACATATCGCAGTAACTGAGGCAAAAAATAGAGACATACCTGTAGTATCACTTGTAAACTCTGATTCAAACATAAATAATATCACCTACCCTATCGTCGGCAATGACTCAAGTATTCCTTCAGTTAAATTTTTTACTACACATATTGCGAATGCGTACAAAATAGGCCAAAATTCTGTCCCCGCTCCTAAGGAAGTTTAAAAAAATAAAATATGTCATCACAAATAACAACTGAGTTGGTAAAGGAACTTAGAGATGCTACTGGCGTTTCTGTAATGCAATGTAAACGTGCACTCGAAGAAGCAGAGGGTGATATGAAAAAGGCGCTAGCTATATTGAAGAAAACTAGTTCTGACATTGCTCTCAAAAAGGGTAATCGCGAAGTTAAAGATGGTGCTGTAACAATAAAAACAACAGACAAGAAGGCTGTCTTGGTTGCTTTACACTGCGAAACTGACTTCGTCTCTAGGAATGCTGACTTCACTACCCTACTCAGTAAACTAGGTGATATGGCTCTCGCAGACGGAGTAGAAAAAATGAAAGCCGGAGCTAAGGACATGATCGATCCAATAATCCAAAAGACCGGGGAGAACATCCAACTCGGTGAAATATCTGAAGTGTTAGGAAGTGTCTTGGGTGGCTATGTGCACAACAATAAATCTGGAGTCATAGTCAGCCTAGAAGGCGGAAGTGTAGACCTTGCAAAAGATATCGCTATGCACATCACGGCAATGCGACCAGAATACATAGATGAGAGTGAGGTAACACCTGAAGCAAAAACCATAATGATGGAAATTTTCCAAAAAGAAGTTGCAGGTGTAGATAAACCAGAAGAGATAAAGAAAAAAATGCTTGAGGGTAAGATAAGCACCTACTTTAAGGAAAAAACTTTAGTAAACCAACCATTCATTAAGGATCCACAAGATACGGTGGGTAAGCTCCTAGAGAAAGCGAAGGCAAAAATAAAAGAAGTAAAGCGTTATTCAATATAATAAGCAACCCGAGTGTGGTTTCAATAAATCAAAATGCATATCCTCTTAATTTTATTCTTTACATCACTCTTGTCTCTATCCTTCATGGTAGGTAGGAAATTATTTGCTCTAGAACATGAGCAAGTATTGAACCACAAAGAAGTTGATTTAGAACTTCCCTACTTGAAAGAAGTTAAACACATAACCATGACTAATATAAAAAAACATGGGTACTCTGGACTTGTGGCAACTATCAGATTTTATGTACGTGGTGTGAATTTTACAAAAAACAAATACCAAGAGATAAAGGTTAAGGTTAAAAATATAAATTACATAAATAAAGTCAACGGTCAGAATAAAGAAATTTCTAAATTCCTGAAAATCATAGGAGATTACAAGCAAAAAATCAGAGAGATCAAACACAAAATAACAAAAGAGGAGAATTTATAGATATGTGCTAGTATATGTTTCAAGCATGCTGACGAATGCAGATGAGGAAGTACTGAACATGCCAGTGCGAATGTGCCGCCTTAGCTCAGTTGGTAGAGCAACGCTTTTGTAAAGCGAAGGTCCTCGGTTCGAATCCGAGAGGCGGCTCCGCAATCAATCAAGAACTCTGTTGAACATTCTTCTCCCATGGCTTCATCTCTTGAAGTTTAAAAGACTCTTTCAATTTGGGGATAATATTTTCAACTTCCTCTACAGTTTTAAAACCAGTATAATTTTTTCCATCTATTACCATGACTGGTACACTTGCGGGTATTTTATAAATTGAAATCAAAGCTTTTATGGCTGATAAATTTAAGTTATAATCAAAAGAATAAATACGTAATTGTGGATATTTTTCACGTAATGTTGATAAAACATATTCTTGTTTTACACAATCAGTGCAGGTAGGATCGGGAGAATACATATAAAGAATAAAGGAATTTTTAGTACCACAACGTTCACTTATTTTTTTCATCAAAAGATAATCTTTTATTTCCAATAAAAAGTAATACCTCTTTAAATATCTAACATCAGTATTGTCAGTAGCGAAATTTTTTTCACTATAATTAATTTTATCAGCAATATTGTTTATTTCTTGCGAAAGTATAGAATTATCGACATCCTTACAAGACAATTCCTGAAGAAGAGAAAACTGTGTTTCGGAAGAAAGAATATCAATAGATATATTATCTTGAATATTCTTTAGTTGATCAATTTTATTATTATAGAAATAATTAGTAACATAAAAAGCACTCAAAAACAAAGCAGCTGTTATAAAGAAAACTATTAGATATTTTTTCCAATCATTTTGTATAATCATTTTTATTATCGCCAATTTGGTCTTTCTGAAACTATAACATTATAGATGGCCTTTAAAAACCAAACAGGGGCTATAACAGTGTAAGTTATAATATATAAAATAATATAAAAACTTGGCTGGAAACGATCTTCGACCATCTTCCGACCAACCAAAATAGTAAAAACAGCCAAGATGGAACACACCACCAAGATCAAAGATATACCTCTTATATCGAAATAAAACCAATCAAATTTTTGCAAATGGAACATCCCATTCAAACCAACAGCTTGGACTTTTACAATTTTTTCAATAAAAAAATTAATGAATGTTGAAATAAAAAATATAAATAAAAGAACCATGCTAAACATAGAGATTATGCCTGAAGGCAAGGTGAGTAAAGAAAGAGCTCCAAATTTGGGCCTAAACAGCAGATGCTTGTAGTCAATAAGGTTTTTCATAAACCCATAACCCCAACGCAATCGTTGTTTATATAATTTATAAAGTGAATCTGGTGGAACAGTATAAACATAGGCATCATGACAATACTCTATTCGTAAATTATGTTGATGCATTCTAAGCGCAATCTCTCCATCTTCAACATTGTGCGCTTTTCTAAAACCCCCCAATTTATCAAAAACTTCTTTTTTATAAATAGGCAATGTCCCAGGTGTAACGTGCAAGCCATTCGATAAACCCAACATTTTTTTTGTAAAAATAGCACCAAAATACTCAATTTTTTGAATTGATTGAATAAAGTTTTTTGGATTATGAATTACCGTAGCTGGGATAACTGCCATAATATCTTCATTTTCTAGAAAACATTTCATCATTCTCACTAGTGCCTGCGGATGAACAAAAGAATCCGCATCTAAACAAGCAATAAATTCAGTTTCAACATTTTTAAGACCCAAATTTATCGCCGTATGCTTTCCACCATTCTCTTTATGAAAAATAAAAACATTGAAACACCCCTCAAAACTTTTCATTAAACTTAAAGTATTATCAGTAGATCCATCATCTATTAAAAAAATTTTAACTTTTTCTTTTGGATAATTTAAGTCAAATAGTGAATTTATTGTTTGAGATACTGTTTGTTCTTCATTAAAACAAGGCACAATAATAGTCACCGTAGGATAAAATTCCAATTCAGTTTTTCCATTTTTAAAAACTATTCTTTTTCTATTTTCAAGAAAAGTGACGAAAAAAAATACCTGCACATATACAGACAAGAAAATTAAAATATAAAATATAAGGTCTGGAATTGAAGCCATTTACTTTTCTATTATATCATTTCTTGGGTTAAATGTAAATAAAAAAGCCCCAAAAGGGAGCTTTTTTTATAAGAAAAATCAAAAGTATTATACTTTGTTTTCTCCACCTTCTGCACAAGAGCCACATGAATTCGTGCAGTTTTTACACTTATAACCAAAAATCGTCATGATAGCAGCCACACCTACTAGTATGTATACGACAGCTTCTACGTAAGCCAAAGAGCCAATAAGCATATGTACGACATTTAAGTCAGTATCCATCAACATCCCAACACCCACTAGACCCCAGTTGACACCTCCAACAATCAGTAATATTTTACCAATCAAAACTAGAGTACACTTTCCACTACCACATTTTGAATCATACATAATATTTATAAATAATTAATAATAGATATAATTATACTCCTACACCCAATTTATTACAAGCTCATATCGGGTGTGGGGGTATACTACTTTTAAAAAGACAATGGTATATGCTACAATGGCTATATTAATATTTAATATATAACAATGGAAGAAAATACAAAAAATGAAGGTGGAACCAAGCAAATAGCTGGAGCTATAGTAATAGCCGGACTTGTTATAGCAGGAGCGATTTTACTAAAAGGAAGTTCTGCACCAGCAGTAGCGGTGAATGCATCAATTTCTAAGATGATTGGACTTAATGTAAAATCATTTAATACCTGCCTTGCAAGTGGAAAATTTAAAGACAAGATAGAAGCTGATATAGATGATGGGGTTAAAGCTGGAGTAAGTGGAACTCCTTCTTCTTTTATACTAAAGGACGGTAAAGTAGTCTCTTTTATTGGAGGTGACGAAAAAACATATACTACCATCCCCGGTGCTCAACCATATGACATAATAATGAAAAATATGGAACGAATACTGAAAAATGAAGTAGCGTCAATTGAAACCAAACTAAAACCAGTTTCACCCGATGATCATATTCTGGGAGATGCAAATGCAAAAATAATCATAGTTGAATACTCAGACCTTGAATGTCCTTTCTGTAAAGTATTCCATAACACCATGCATCAAGTAGTAGAAAAAAGTAATGGAGATGTAGCTTGGGTTTATAGACACTACCCAATCCCCCAGCTTCATAAAAAAGCCTTCCGCGAAGCTCTTGCAACAGAATGCGCATGGGAACAAAAGGGAAACGATGGCTTCTGGAAATATATGGATAAACTTTTCGAGATCACCACATCAAATGATGGCCTCGATGAGGCGAGGTTGTAATTAATCAAAATATAACTGGGTACAATATTTCGATGGCACTCGGACATTGTGAAAATAAATTTTCACATGCTCCTCGCTAATCGAAATAGTTCTTTAAACGTGAGATCTTTTCATGTTGTCGGAGTTTTTCGTGCACTTTTGCTTCTATTTGACGAATACGCTCGCGAGTCACGCCGAACTCTTCACCCACTCTCTCTAGAGTATGTTGGATACCATCAAGTAGCCCGTAACGCATTTCGAGAATTTTGCGTTCTTTTGGATTGAGTTCATTTAGAACCTCTCGAATCTGGTCCGAGAGAATTCTGCGTGAAGATTCTTGATCTGGACGTAAAATTTTATCATCTGGAATAAAGTTTTCGAGTGTTGATTTGTCATCATCATCCCCAACTGGTTGTTCAAGAGAGACTGTCTCTTGGGAGATATTTTCAATCACATGTATTTTCTCGACTGGGATACCCATTTCGGTCGCAATCTCTTCTGCAAGTGGCTCTCGCCCCAAGTCTTGAGAAAGGCGACGATGAGTTTGCTTGTATTTAGAAATCGTCTCCACCATGTGCACCGGTATGCGGATAGTGCGAGATTGGTCGGCTAAAGCGCGAGTGATAGACTGACGAATCCACCAAGTGGCATAGGTAGAGAATTTATATCCCTTAGTCCAGTCAAACTTCTCAACTGCTTTAAAAAGACCTAAGTTCCCCTCTTGAATTAGATCAAGAAGTGTTAGATTCGCTGATCTACCTACATATTTTTTGGCGATAGAAACGACTAGACGTAGATTCGCACGAGCAAGTAGGTTTTTGGCTTCTAGATCCCCTTTCTCTATACGTTTTGCGAGGTCTTTTTCATCACTCGCATGAATGAGCGGATATTGCCCTATCTCCTTCAGATACATCTGAATAGAGTCATGCATCGTCGACTTGTTCAAATCTTTATCTGTTGCATCTGTATTTAGATTAAGCAAATTCCCACCTTCGAGTACATCGATACCAGCAACTGCAAACTTCTCATAAAGTTCATCTAAAAATAAAATATTATTTTCAATATCCGGGAAAGTCTTCAAGATCTCATCATAAGTAATAAACCCTCTCTTGCGTCCTTTTTCTATCAGCTCGCTCGAAATACGAGCCAAATTAACTGCCTTCTTTTCACCTGAAGACAGTTTCAAGGCTTTTTTGCCAACAACTTTTGATTTCATTAATTTTTTAATCTTTTTTACCTTTTTGACGACTTTTCTAGTCTTTTTTACTACTTTTATCTTTTTATTTAATTTTTTATTTTTTTTCTTCATGTTATTTTATTTTTTTAATTGCCGACTGTTTTTAATTACTTCTTTTCTTTTATTTATCTCATTTATCTTTTTTAAAATTTCTATTTCTTCTGTCTTGTCTTTTAAATTCTTAAGCTTTACCATTTCCCTCGAAAGTTCTTCATTTAAGTATTCTTCCTCAAGCGAAAGTAACATCTCATCCACATCTTTTTGCAAATTATCACTATTTAAATAAAAAGACTCCGCTTCGTAAATTAAATCTTCTTTTTTATCTTTATAAGATTCTTTTGTTTTATCTAGTTTTGTAAAAATTAACGCGGGATCTATAGTCCTATTTTGCATACTCTCTTGCCAAAAAGCTATTCCGAGAAGCCGGCGCTCGATAGGGTCTTTTCTTAATCTTTTCTCAACATTAACTATTGCATTTTCTGTGTCTTCTTTTTCGTGCTTCAATTCAGACTCCACTTTTTTTAAATCCTCGAGAAGTGCCTTCTCTGCTATGCCCGATTGATTACTAATCAGAGTAATAAAATGTGCTTTTTCTATCGCACTCTCCAAATCATTCAGGAAAGGCAGAAGGCGATCTTTAATCAAGATGCCTGCTTTCCTACCATCCCCCGAGGCTTGCTTCAGAATTTTCTCCAACATAAAGGGAATAAAGTGCTTGGAATTCCTGATGACTTCCCTCCAAGCGTCTTTCCCCTCTTTTGAGATTGTATCAGCTGGGTCTACCCCTTCCTTGATGCCCGCCACCTTCACATCCATCCCGAGCGAAAGAGCGATTTTAGCAAAACGATTCGAAGCATTGAGTCCTGCCTTGTCGGCATCATAAGCGAGGACAATATTTTTGGACAATCTACAAACAAGACCTAGATTGTTTATCAAATTCTCTTTGGAAATAGTCTGATCCGTCATGGCTGTGCCAGAAGAAGCCACGGTATTCTTGAAACCAGCCTGATGAGAAAGCACGAGGTCCATCTGCCCTTCTACCAGAATAGAAAAATCATTTCTTCGTATAGATTCCTTTGCTTTATCTATACCAAACAATACCGAAGATTTGTTGAATATCGGAGTCTCTGGACTATTCAGGTATTTTGCTGATTTACCGTCATCGGATAAAATTCTACCAGAAAAAGCAATTATGCGACCACTCGAATCACTAATCGGAAACATCACTCGTCCTCGAAATCTATCGTACATCGCCTTAGATGTATCTTCTGGTTTTTTGGCAAGCCCAGCAAGCTCTATTTCTTTGTCTGTGAAATTCTTTGACCTCAAAAAATCACACAACTTTCTCCAATCCAGAATTGCATAACCTATTCTGAAATCACCGATAGTTTTATCTTCGAGTCCACGAGATTTTAAATACTCTTGCGCCGGCTTATAATCTTTCAGATTGTTTTCAAAGAACTTGGTAGCCTCTTCCATCACTCGATAAATTTTTTCCTTTTCACTTTCCGCTTCCTTCATCTCTGGACTGTACACTTCAAGCGCCACTCCAGCCCTATCGGCTAAAAGTTTTAAGGCACCCTTGAAATCCAACCCTTCGAATTCCTGAACGAAAGTAAAAATATCTCCGGAGGCTCCACAGCCAAAACAATAATAGCTCCCACGATCCGGCGAGACAAAAAAGCTTGGGGTCTTTTCATTGTGAAAAGGACATCGGCCCTTAGAGCTCGCCCCCGCCTTATCCAACTTTATATAAGATGAGATAAGCGAGAGTATGTCTATTCTTGATTTTATTTGATCAACAGATGAGGACATAATTTTTATTGATCACCCACCCCCGAAGTCTAATAGACTAAAAGATTATTTCTCCACCACAGGCTTGATTTTACTCTTGAATCCAGTACCAGCAGGTATTAATCTACCGATTATAACATTCTCTTTAAGTCCGCGGAGATTATCCACACCACCCTTTATCGCATTTTCGATAAGCACGCGGTTGGTGTTTTGGAATGACGCCGCAGATAGCCAGCTCTTTGTACGTAGGGATACTTCAGTGATACCCAAAACAACAGTCTCTGCCTTCGCTGCTCCACCAATTTCTGCATCTTTATCTTTCAACTCACCCACTCTCATATTTTCTTCTATGAATGCAGTGTTTTCAACAATATCACCAACAGAGAAATTGGTAATGCCAGCATCTTTGATCTTTCGGCGAGAGAACATTTGACGAATAATTATTTCTGTGTGCTTTCTAGAAATCGAAGCACTCTGCAATTCGTAAACTTTATTTATTTCGCGAATGATGTACTCTTCCACCATTTCCTTACTACCAAATTTGAATATTTCAGCAATATCTGCAGATCCGTCTGTTAGAATTTCACCTTTTTTCACCTTGTCACCCACCTTTACTATTGGGCTTCGGCGGAAAGCTACGAGGTATTCGATCTCATTAGGCTTACCATCCATCTTGGTATCAGAAAGAACTTTGATGATCTTTTCTTTGCCGTCCTTCGCTTTGATTTCCATAACTTCTCCGTCTGTCTCAGAAATAATCGCAGGATTTTTAGGAATTCTTCTTTCAAAGATTTCTTCAACGCGAGGCAGACCAGTGGTAATGTCTGTACCAGCGACACCTCCGGCGTGGAATGTGCGTAGTGTAAGCTGAGTACCAGGTTCGCCGATAGCTTGCGCCGCTATGATGCCCACTGCTTCACCAAGGTCCACCAAGTGATTACGTCCGAGATCAAGGCCATAGCACATTTGACATAGACCATGGACAGTTTTACAAGTAAGAGGCGAGCGAACGAAAACTTCAGTAAAGCCCGTGCCTTCTATATTGTACGCTTCTTCTTTGGTAACCAAGAAACCTCGCTTGTAGGCCACTTTGCCATCCTTATCTTTCAAATCTCCAGCCAATATTCTTCCACGAATGTTTTTAGAAAGTGGAATTTCAATTCCGGAAATATTTTCCTTGGAAACAATCTTACCTTCCTTTGTGCCACAATCTTCTTCGGTGATGACCACGTCTTGCGCCACGTCTACGAGTCGGCGAGTCAAATATCCAGCTTTAGCGGTGTTTAGAGCAGTGTCAGATGCTCCTTTACGAGCACCGTGCGTAATGACGAAGTATTCGATAGGAGAAAGACCTTCTTGGTAACAAGGGATAATTGGGAATTCCAAAGTCTTACCTTGGTTGTTCTGGATAAGCCCGATCATCCCCGTCATCTGCATTAAAGATGACATAGTACCTCTCGCCTTGGAAGTAAACAAGTCATAAGTAGAACTTCTTTTGTCGAGCGTCTTTGGTAAAACCTTTTCCAAATCTTTCTTGGTATGTGTCCAGATTTCAATAATTTTCTGATATTTTTCTTCCTCAGAAAGCAAGCCTTCACGCCATTGAGAAACTATCTCTTCTTCAAGTTTTTTACCCTTCACTATAATAGCCGGCTTTTCTGGTGAAACAGACACGTTGTCGAGTCCCCAAGTAGTACCAGAAATTGTAGAATATTTGAAACCAAAAGCTTTAATTTTATCCAAGATATCTGGAGTCTTTTCTACACCTGAATGCACAATAAGCTCATCCAAAAGCGCTGAAAGTCTATCTTGAGTCATTTCATCACCAACATAAGGAAAATCATCCGGCAAAATAGTGTTAAAGAGAAGTTTACCAGCTGAAGTCTCGAAAATTCCGCCATCAAATTTTTTATATTTAGGTGTGTCATGTGCTAGAACTTTTACCCTAGCACGTAAAGAAGTCACACCATACTCATATGCACTAATGGCGATATTGGGACGAGAAAAGTACTTGCCCTCACCTTTTTCACCATCCATTGATTTGGTCATCCAATAACTTCCGAGCACCATATCCATACGAGGATGAACGATAGGATCACCATTTTGTGGTTTTAATAAGTTCTTGTTTGCCGCCATTAATTCTTTAGCTTCAGACTGCGCTTCTTCAAGAAGAGGCACATAGACAGCCATCTGATCTCCGTCGAAGTCAGCGTTGAAAGCTTGACACACAAGAGGGTGCACTTGAATAGCATTTCCTTCAATTAGAATAGGATTGAAAGCCTGAATACCAAGTCTATGCAAAGTAGGTGCACGGTTTAAGAGAACATATTTTCCAGCGATAACTTCTTCGAGCATTGCCCAGACATCAGGAGTACGTTCCTCAATAAGCTTGTTTGCTCCACGAATATTGAATGCTAGTTCTGCCTGTAATATTTTAGAAATAACGAATGGTCTGAAAAGTTCTAGCGCCATGTGTTTTGGTAACCCACATTGATTTAATTTCAACTCAGGACCAACAACGATAACTGAACGACCTGAATAGTCTACACGCTTTCCTAATAAATTCTGTCTAAATAGGCCTTGCTTGGACTTCAAATTATCAGATAGAGATTTAAGAGGACGCTTTTGTGATTGACTCATTGCAGCAGAATCATTTTGCTTTGCAATTGAGTTATCAATAAGAGCATCGACTGCTTCCTGAATAATTCTTTTCTCATTACGTAAAATAACGTCAGGAGCATTTATTTCCTTAAGTTTCTTTAGACGATTATTTCTGTTTATAACTCGGCGATATAAGTCATTCAAATCAGAAGTCGCATGTCTACCTCCATCAAGAGCCACCATCGGACGTAAAACTGGCGGAATAACTGGGATCACAGTCAAGAACATCCATTCTGGTCGAATGTTCGCATATGTCATAGCACGAATAAGAGAAAGTCTCTTTTGTAGCTTCTCTTTTTCTATAGCACTAGCCTTCTCGATCATCGCTTGGGTGTGAGCCTTTAATTTATTTAAATCTAGATTCTTAAAAATAGAATATATAGCTTCAGCCCCTATATTAGCTTCAAAGCAAGTACCATATTTCAATGAGTAATGGTGGAAAGAAATCTCATTCAAAACCTTTCCTTCATAGATTTCCCCAATTTCTTTTTTAGTAATAGAAAGCAGGTTCTTTAGTTTTTCTCTAGTATCATCATCAGCTGCATTTTTAAGTTTAACTTTATACTCTTTATCTAGACCAGATATGACATTCTCTTTTTCTTCTTCGTGAACTTTTGTAATTATGTACCCGGCGAAATAGATAACCTTTTCAAGATCAGAAACAGAGATATTGAGGAGAATACTCATACGAGAAGGCACCCCACGCAAGAACCAGATGTGTGATACTGGAGTAGAGAGTTCGATATGCCCCATACGCTCACGTCGAACTATAGAACGAGTAACCTCGACTCCACATTTCTCACAAATAATATCTTTGTAGCGAATTCGACGATATTTTCCACAATAACACTCATAGTCTTTTTCTGGCCCGAATATCTTTTCGTCAAAGAGACCACCACGCTCAGAACGACCTGTACGATAGTTGATCGTTTCAGGCTTAGTAACTTCTCCAAAAGACCATTCTTTTATCTGCTCCGGAGACGCAAGACGGAGAGCAATTCGATCAAATTCAGTTGTGTTTAATGTTTTCATATTTTTGATTTATATTTTATTATTTGTCTCCGGTTTTCTTTAGATCTACATCCATGGCAAGACCTCGCAAGTAATTGAGGAGCACATTGAAAGATGCAGGAGAATTTGGCGGTCGAATAGTCTCATTTTTGATAATAGAATCAAAAGTAGCAGATCGACCTAGTATGTCATCAGACTTTATAGTAAGCATTTCACGAAGTGTATAAGCAGCACCGTAACCTTCGAGTGCCCAGACTTCCATTTCTCCAAATCTCTGGCCTCCACCTTGAGCCTTGCCTCCAAGTGGCTGTTGTGTAATAAGAGAGTAGGGTCCGATCGAACGCATGTGAATCTTGTCTTCAACCATGTGGTGCAATTTGAGCATATACATATAACCCACCGCTATATCTTGCTCGAAAGCTTCTCCAGTACGTCCATCAAAAAGTTTTAATTTACCATTTTCTGGCAATCCAGCCTTTACCAATTCTTGTTTTATCTCTTCATACTTAGCACCCAAAAATGGTGGAACGATTGCTTGATAGCCGAGACTATTTGCTGCCATACCAAGGTGTAATTCCAATATCTGTCCTAAGTTCATACGAGAAGGAACACCAAGTGGCGAAAGAATAACATCTATCGGTGTACCATCTGCCATATAAGGCATATCCTCTTCTGGCATTATTTTTGAAATAACTCCCTTGTTTCCGTGTCGGCCAGAAAGCTTGTCTCCAACTGAAATATTTCTGATTTGTGCAACCTCGATAACAATCTTCTTGATAATTCCCGCCTCAAGTGTATGTCCTAAATCACGAGAGAAAATCTTCACACCAATTATACGTCCACGCTTTCCGTGTTCAACACGAAGTGATGTATCTTTAACATCACGAGCCTTTTCAGCAAATATAGATCGCAACAGTCTCTCTTCTGGAGTAAGTTCTGTTTCCCCTTTTGGAGTAATTTTACCAACCAAGATATCGTTTTCTCTAACTTCTGCTCCAATGCGGACAACTCCGTCCTCATCTAGGTCCTTGAGTTTTAATTCTCCAACATTTGGTATATCGCGAGTAGTGATTTCAGGCCCAAGTTTTGTATCACGAACCACACAAGTAAATTCCTCTACATAGATAGATGTAAATTTACTCTTTTTTACTAAACGTTCAGAAATAATGATAGCGTCTTCATAAGTTGAACCAGACCATGACAAGAAAGCCACAAAAACATTCTGCCCTATAGAGATCTGGCCACCTACAGTACTACTAGTATCTGCAAGCACATCGCCCTTCTTTACCTTATCACCGACGTTTACGAGAGGGCGCTGGTGAAATACAGCAAAGTTATTATTTCTCATGAAATTAACTAGACTATAAGTCTTTTCCTTTTTACCTTCCATTACTATCTTTTTCGCATCAACATAAGAAATAACCCCGTCCTCTTCTGCCACGATCAATCTACCTGAATCTCGTGAGGCCAATTCTTCCATACCGGTCGCAACTAATGGAGCTTCCGGAAGAACACAAGGCACAGCTTGTTTCTGCATATTACTTCCCATGAGTGCACGGTTTGCATTGTTGTGTTCCAAAAATGGAATCATAGAAGTTGCAATAGAAAATGCCTGGTTTGGAGCAACGTCAATAAAATCAACCTCCTCACGAGAAATTGATCCTGGTTCTGTCTTGACTCGAGCTTCTACTTTTTCTTCTGTTATATTTCCCTTATCATCATAAGGAGTCGCTGCATGCGCGATGTTAAATTTTTCTTCTTCGAGTGCGTTCAAATAAACCACCTCAAAAGTTAGTTTACCGTTTTTGACTTTGATATACGGAGTTTCGATTATTCCGAATTCATTTATTTTCGCATAAGTCGAAAGGTGTAAGATAAGTCCAATGTTTGGACCTTCAGGAGTATGAATAGGGCAAACTCTTCCGTAGTGTGAAGGATGCACATCACGAACTTCAAGACCTGCGCGCTCACGGGTGAGTCCACCAGGTCCGAGTGCTGAAAGCGTACGCAAGTGCTCTATTTCGTAAAGCACGTTTTCTTGCGCCATGAATTGTGAGAGTTGATTTGTAGTGAAAAATTCTTTTATGCGAGCTTGGAGTGGACGCTGATTGATGATGGCGATAGGCATAGCAGTATCAACATCAATGATGGACATTCGGTCTTGAATGTTTCTTTTGATTTGCATCATACCTGTGCGAATTTTCTGTTGTAAAATTTCACCGACGAATCTAACACGTCTTTGACCCAAGTGATCTATATCGTCACTCTTTGCATCTGGAGTATTGTTTAAAAGGATAATGTGCATTATAACTGTGACCAAATCTTCTTTAGATATGGTTCTGCGGAGAAGTGCTACTTCATCCATAGGCTTTTCAAAGCGCTGATTGAATCGGAAACGTCCAACTGGAGAAAGGTCGTATCGCTCTGCAGTAAACAAAGAATTTATAAATTCTTTCGCATTATCCGCTGTAGCCATATCGCCATCTCTTAAGCGCTTATATATTTCAATAAAAGAATCACTCAATGTCTTAACTCCGTCTTTTGCTAGACAGTTCTTTATTGTTTCTTCAAAAATAGGGTTTTTATTACCAGAAAAAGCCTTGATTATGGATTCATTGCTTTCGTAGCCCATCGCACGCAGTAAAGCTGTCGCTGGGAATTTTCGCTTTTTGTCTATTCTGATGTAAATAGCCCCATCGGACTCTGATTCTATCTCGATCCAAACTCCACGAGCAGGAATAATCTTTGCACCGAAATATCTATTACCCTTACTTTCAGATTCAGTGAAGAAAACTCCGAAACTTCTCGCCAGCTGTGGCACAATCACACGCTCTACACCATTTATGATGAAAGTTCCATGAGAAGTCATCAAAGGAAATTCAGACATGAATATTTCCTGCTCCTTAACCGTGCCTAAAATCTTGTTCGTCAATTTTACGCGCGCTTTTAGAAGCCCTTGGTAAGAGAGTTTGTTTATTTTTGAATTATTTTCATCTGTCTTTGATTCACCCAAAGAGAAAGAGGTGAATTCTAATTGAAACTTTTTTGTCGAGTAGTCGCTGATGGGAGAAAATTCCTTAAAAACTTCTCCAATGCCTTTCTCCACCAACCACTTAAAACTTTTTACTTGAGACTCGATCAAATTTGGAAATTCGACGAGAGGTTTCTTGTATCTACTAAAATACTTCTTCGGACGCTTTGCAATTGTATGCATATTTGCTTGGCCCAAAATAAACGAAAATAAACGAAAGAAAAACAGACGAAAAATGCTTTTCTTTAGCTTCTTTAATTTATTTAGAGATGATTAAGTTAAAAAACCCTAGTAATATATGAACCAATACACCTTAGGATTCCATCCGATACTCAATCAATGAATCTAGAGTAGCCTACTCTATTTGGCCTTTTTTGTCAACCACCCCGTAGTGTTTATTAGATTTCTTTAGTTTTTTTCTTCCACTCATCAATCAACCTATGATTCCCTGAAAGTAGAACCTTTGGAACTTTGTAATTTTTATTTTTATATTTTAAAACTTCCGGACGGGTGTACACTTCACTCGTTGACACTCTTTCTTCTTCTAAAGATTCATATTTGCCCAAAACCCCCGGAATCTGGCGAGAAATGGAATCAATCAAAATCATCGCTGGAAGTTCGCCACCAGTGAGAACATAATCCCCTATTGAAATTTCTTCTGCCTTTAGAATTTTTTGCACTCGCGCATCTATGCCTTCGTATCTGCCGGAGATTAAAATAATATCTGTGTATTTTTTTGCAGATTGTTTGGCATATTCTGTAGTAAACTTTTTACCTGAAGTTGAAAATAAAATTATTTTCGTTTTTGATTTAGCAAAATCATGTCGCGCACCGTCCTTTGAAGCGCGACCTTTTATTTTTATCTTTGAAAATGCTTTCAAGAAAAGCTCCGGACGTAAAACCATCCCTGGACCTCCCCCATAAGGCCGTCCATCTACTCTTTCTTTCGTCTTACAAAAGCTCATAGGATTATAGAACTTTACTAAAATAGCCTTACTGGCTATAGCCCGCCCCAAAATAGACTCTTTTAAGTAAGAATCAAACATCTCAGGAAAAATTGTGATTATATGAAAACGCATAAATTATTTATAGCACACTCTTTGTATAAATAGAAAACCACCAAAGAACGGGGTTCTCTAGTGGTTGATTTCTCACGATTGTTCGAAGGGTAAGGTCCAGTGAAAATTGGACCTTACCCACTTGCGCTCAGCGCACCTAACGAGTTGACAACTTTGCCACCTCTTGACGGTAACGTAAAGTGAATCCGTCTAAAAGCGCAGGGTTCAATGCCACTGCATTGCCCGATATTTGAAGACCGTAAAACCCTTCCAGGAAAGTCCTGGGATTTTCATTGTTCTTGGTGGTGTTATGAATCATCGGCACCAAGTAGGGTTTTTGTAATTTTTTGGCGAACTCCCACTCTTTGGCGACTGCGCTCCATTCCCTATCCCAAATGTTTTTCGCCATGTCTTCTGGAGATATGGGTTTCACTGGAATTAATGGTCCAAGGGGCAACCTACCACTAAAATGGTCGTCGATGTGAACCGCTTCGTGGTATATGACCAAGAGTAGATAAGATTGCTTATCAGCTGAGTCAAACAAATCTGGAACTTCGAGAAGGAAAGTGATGTTGTAAAACAAAAGCACTTGGCCACTACCATTGATTTGTTCTAGAGATGCACTCATCTCCGGCAAGACATTATTGGCTGCAAACTTTACACTACCATCTGTAAGCCAGCCAAGCAGTTTCTGACTGACAAGCGGCTCAGGATGACTGAGTATCAGTTGCTGCACTTTTTGAATTGCCCAATCAACCTCCTGCTTTGTTACTTCCCTCAAAGATGTTTTGGCTGGTGACAGTAAAGCAGACTTCACCTGCGTAGCAGTCATGACTGAATGATTAACCGAATTCTTGGGTAAGAAGAATGAGGTGAGGATGACAGAAGCCAGCACAAAGACAACACCGATAATTTTTAGATTTTTCATAAAACTGAAACTGTTTTTTTGTTTTTTATTTTCGAAAGCACTGAACCCAGAGTGGGTTTAGAACCGGACATTTAAATTTACTTTTTAAAATTATAACATATTTCGATTTAAAAAGCAATAGTAAAAACACCCCATTTCATTGGGGTGTTTTTACTATTTTCTATTTATTATAAGCTTAGATTCCTTTCAGATCTTCCATTGCCTCATCTACTGTCTTGAGTGAACTTGGAGCTTTACCTAAACCACTACCAGTATTATGACTCACAGAACCCATAGGGCTCATAGGACTTACTGGTCTGGTACTGCCTTCTGGTTCGTTGATTTTCAAATTAACTCGCGCGTTGTTCTTCATACCGATGATTCGGAGAAGTGTGCGGATTGATTTCGCAGTATTCCCCATTCTTCCAATGATCTTGCCCATATCAGCAGGATTTACAGAGAGAGATATAAGTACACCCATTTCATCCACTGTTCTATCGATCTTTACATCATTCGGATTGTCTACTAAAGCCTTAACTACATATTCCAAAAATACCTTATCAGCGTCTTGCATATTGTTTTAAAACTTTATTAATCTTTTTAATCGTGCAGTGTTCCGACTTAACTGCTTTCACTATTATACTTCACCCCGCCATATCGGGGCAAGCTATTTTGTAGCTTTCAACTCCTTTTTCTTTTGAGTAGGCTTTTTCTTGGGTAAAACGTTTACTTTCTTGCCTTCTATCACCTTTTGATGTACTAGAAAATTATGCATTGTGTCTGAACATCGAGCACCTTGTGACATCCAATATTTTATACGATCAGCAACAAAATTTGTCCTCTTTGTCTTATCTTCCACCTTAGGATTGTAAGTGCCGAGCAATTCCAAGAATCTTCCACTCTTTGTGCTGTTTTTTGAATCAGTCAAAACGACTCGAAACGCCGGATCATTCTTCCTTCCTATTCTCTGTAATCTAATTTTTAACATTAGATGAGTTTAACATAAATTATAAAAAAGGCAAACTTGTTTATGGAAATAGTAATGGCGCCGACAGTTTCCCGTGCGGCGCCATTCTCGTTTGATAAATTACCCAAGATGTTGGGGAGTCGTAAAAGACTCAATTGAATTTCTTGTAGAAGCTCGAGGCTTAGGCCACAACGATCTTGCCTGCGGACTTGACAGACTTGGCGCCACTCTTGGCGACTTCTGCGTCGCGAGCCGTGATGGCCGCGAGAGTGACCAATTGCTCGTGGATAGCTGTCATGTCCTCGAGTGGGTTCAGGGCAATCGCGGCAAGCGGGAAGGAGCCGTTGTTCTTAAACCCGAAACCCATGAGGATACGGCGAGAGATCTCAACATTATGCTGGTAGGCCTCGATCGCCCCATTGAACTGGCTGATCGCCCGCCCAGAGACCTGGGCGATGCGAGGCTGCAACCGCGGGACAAACTCAGAGTATTCAGGAACATCCGCGAGCAGAGCGATGAACTGATCCGAGGTGATGCCGAGGAGTTTGCAGAGCATCTTGTCAAAGCCGGGTCCCTGCGCCGGATAATCCTTGTTCAGGATTCCTGTGGCGGCGAGAATGCCCTTCAGGTAGGCGCGCATGATGTGCTTGATGCCGGTGAAGGGACACACATAGCTCGATTCGATGAGCGGGATACCACCCACACCCGGTGCGATCTGGCCAGCAATGAGAGCAGCATGGAACTCGTTCCAATTGCGGAGCATGTTGGTGAAAACGAGCGAGCGAGCCACTTGGTCTTTTTGGTTGTCCAGCCCGAAGGTCCTGATGGTGTCAAGGGCGGAATTTTCGTCCGAATCCTCGAGAGCCATGATCTGGGCGTTGAAAGCACCGATCTGGGCACGATTTAGCGAGCCGGTCTCGATCTTGAACCACCTGGCGAACTGGAGACACGTAGGTTGTGTCGCGATAAACTTGCTGACCTTGCCCGCGTCAAGTTCGAACTCCTGAAGGATCCGGCCAGTGATGCCGATAACTAACTCAGGGTGATTCGCAGAGAGGAGCTTTGCACCTGCAAGCCTGGCCTGGAGCCAGAACTGCGGGAGACCAATGATGCCGGTGAATGCGCATACTTGATGGGCACCGAGGAGGCTAACTAGTTGTTTCATGACTTTATGGTTTTACTGCGTTGACTGCATTGACAAGCATTCTCTAACGTTAAGAGGTTATGCCGGCCAACAGGAACTCAAATTTTGATTTCCTGTCTACCGACACAACCTCCCATAAAAAACAAAAAAGGCCCTTCTGGGGTCTTTTTTAATACTTTTTTCTACAAGATTTTCGAAGAACGATATAAAAAACTCTCTGTGGAGACTACACTATGGTGAGTGATTTGTCAAGAATTTGGCCCATAAACAGAAAAGGCGTCGTGGTCACCTTTTCGGTACACTGACGCCTCCTTTCGATTCAACAAAAAACAATTCGTATTACATTCCACGGACCCACAATGTCCGTTGCTGTTAAGGCCTTCGACGATCATGCTCGCTGCCTGAGTAGTAGGAAGACTGCCTCTCGGGAGTGGTGGTCAACCACTCATACAGACCCGGCCAGAATCCATTCTCCCTGATCTTGAACGCAAGGCCAGTTTGAACCTTCTCCGCACTGGTGCCACTGGCACTTCTGGAAGTTGCGCAACCCGGCGCCACAACCAGCAACGAGGCTGTAATAAGCCCATAACCGACAGTTTTGAGTTTTTTCATGTGTGGTTTTTTGTTTCCCTGCAGGTTTTTTCCCGCAAGACAGTAACCAAGAAAATTTAATCTTCTAAACTACTGTCTTGCAAGAAAAAGTATTAAGGAAAAATATATATACAAAAGAGCATGATTATTTCTTTGTCTGGTATACCACACTATAATCCTATTATCAAGCACTATTTTATGTTATATTTGAAAGGTGAAAAAAGAAACAAATAGAATGGAAGGCATTATATCCATATCATCAAAGGGCACTGGATACGTCACAGTTGTAGGCAATAAAGATAAACAAGACCCAGAAATTGATTTCAAACACCTAAATACCGCCATGCATGGCGATATGGTGGAAATTGTACTTCACCCAAAAGGTAAGGGCAGACAGACGGCGGAAGTGTCAAAGATAATCACTCGAGCAAAAATGCGTTTTGCTGGAGTTTTAGAATTAGAAAATAGTATGTTCTTTTTGAAACCCGATGATACAAAAATGTACACAGATATATTGATTCCAGAAAAAGAATTGCGTGGCGCAAAAGCTGGACAAAAAATTTTCGTAGAGATAGTCCACTGGTTGGACCACAAAAAATCGCCAGAAGGAAAAGTAATAAAAGTCTTGGGAAATCCGGGCGACAACAATGTGGAAATGCACTCCATCGCCATAGAGAAAGGTTTTGACGCGCAATTGCCCCAAAAAGTTCACGAAGAAGCCGAAAGAATTAAAAAAGGAGGCATAAAAGAAAGCGATTATTTAGACCGCAGAGATTTTAGGAAAATTTTGACGTTTACCATAGACCCAAGCGATGCAAAAGATTTCGATGATGCTATTTCTTTTGTCGAATTACCCAACGACGAGTACGAAGTCGGTATCCACATTGCAGATGTCTCGCACTATGTACAAATAGGTAGCGCACTAGATGAAGAAGCTCGTGAACGTGGCACATCTGTGTATCTTGTAGATAGAACCATCCCTATGTTGCCGGAAGTCCTGTCAAATGATTTATGCAGTCTCGTTCCAAATAAAGACCGACTCACCATGAGCGCGGTGTTCGTCGTTGACAAACACGCACAAGTGAAAAGCGAATGGTATGGACGTACTGTAATTCATTCTCAAAAAAGATTCACATACGAAGAAGCGGAAGAATCGATAAAAAAGACAGGAACTCCCCTTCACAAAGAGTTATCAATTCTAAATGGATTATCTAAGCTCCTCACCGCTGAGAGATTTAAAAATGGCGCTATTTCTCTAGACCAAGAAGAAGTAAAATTTGTACTGGATGAACAAGGCGTGCCGATAAAAGTCATCACCAAAGAGCGCGGTGACTCAAATAGGCTCATCGAAGAATTCATGTTGCTCGCAAATAAAAAAGTCGCGGAAGTTCTATCACCAAAGAAAAATAAAGGCCTGCCTGCGCAGGCAGGTGCTAAAAATGTTACAAAAGATGGAAGCTTTTCTTTGTATCGCATCCATGACCTTCCAAGCAAAGAAAAGATGGAAGACTTGGCTTTTTTCTTACGAAGCTTGGGATACAAAATATCTCTAGTCGATGGCATTATTCCGACGCATGAAATAAATAAATTATTAAAAAGTCTATCGAGTGGCAAAGATACAAAGAGCACAATGAGTGACACGGTACACCGAGCCGTTATCCGTTCTATGGCGAAAGCAGTTTATTCTACCGAAAATATCGGACACTACGGCCTCGCTTTTAAATTCTATACGCACTTTACCTCCCCCATCAGACGCTATCCAGACATCATCGTGCATAGACTGTTGATGAATTATCTAAATCATAAAAAGCTCGGGCATGAACATTTAAAAGAATACGAGAGAATTGCTCGAATTTCTTCCGAACAAGAAAAGCGTGCTTCCGACGCAGAACGAGCTTCTATAAAATACAAACAAGTAGAGTATATGAGCAAACGCCTTGGAGAATCTTTTGATGGAGTGATAAGTGGACTTACTGAATGGGGCATTTATGTAGAAGAAGTCGGAACAAAATGTGAGGGACTTGTGCGAGTGCGAGATATGGAAGATGATTTTTATGTTTTCAATGAAAAGAAATTAGAATTGGTGGGACAGAAAAAGAAAAAAAGTTACCGTCTAGGTAACCGCGTTAAAATAAAAGTAAAAGGAGTAGATTTAGAGAAAAAAACCATAGACTATGTCTTAATATGAGTCATCACTTAAACCCAAAAAAACCATCGAAGATGAAATTATTCTTTTGGATATTGCCCCCGGCAGTATTAGGCATTTCTCTCGTGTCGCTCATATCACTCACTTTTGAAAATATTTACCCCGGAAAAACATTTCATCCAGAAAGTAATCGAGCGACAGTGGTGCAATCTTTGACAGGTGAAAAATCAAAATATTTTTATATTAATAAAAATACTAACATACAGCCCAAAATATCAGCAAAAGCGTTTTTAGTTGGAGACTTGAATACAGGAGAAGTCATACTTTCAAAAAACCAAGAAGAGAAATACCCTATCGCCTCAGTATCAAAACTAATGACTGCGCTAGTCGCGAAGGAAATATCAGCTAGAGATGAGAAGGCAAAGGTGAGCAAAACAGCTCTTCTTACCAATGGCGCAAATGGAGAGCTGAAGTTGGGAGAAAATATAAAAACTTCAGAGCTTTTATACCCCCTCCTTTTGGAATCAAGCAATGACGCAGCAGAGGTACTCGCAGAACATTTTGGACGAGATAACTTTATAGCTAAAATGAATCAACAGGCAGAAAAGTTGAAAATGGTAAATACTTCATATGGAGATCCAAGCGGACTTTCCATAAATAACCAATCCACAGCTTCTGATATGTTTAAATTGGCAGGATATCTAACACAGCAGGAACCGGATTTAATTAAAATTACAAGTAAACGTAGTTACAGCAATAAAAAACAATCTTGGTCAAACATCAGCCAATTTCTAGGAATGGACGGATATTTTGGAGGGAAAAGTGGCTACACTGACCCTGCCAAACAAACCGTCGTGTCTCTTTTCAATCTACCGCTTGGACAAAAAGGTGTCCGTCCTATTGCTATTACTTTACTCCAAAGCTCAGATAGACAAAAAGATGTGCAGGCTATTTTAAAATATTTGAAGAAAAATGTATATTACGGCGGAGCATCTGATGCTAGTACAAATTGGGTAGAAGAAAGAGTCGGAATGCCAGATATTAAAGATCCCAATTTTGTTACACTTATTTTTGGAGGTGACATTATGCTCGACCGTGGAGTAAAAAGTTCAGTTAGGAAAAATTTCAATAATGACTACTCGAAACTTTTTGAAAAGAAAGATCTAGTAAATTTACTTAAAAACTCAGATATAGTTTTTGCCAACTTGGAAGGCACGGCTTCAGATAGAGGCACAGATTTGGGGAATTTATATTCTTTTAGAATGGACGGATCTGTCATACCAGCACTTCGTGGCGCAGGCATTAGCATTTTGTCTGTGGCGAACAACCATGTCGGAGACTGGGGACGTGCCGCTTATACTGACACATTGGCCCGCTTAAAGGAAAACGAAATACTTTACACAGGTGGAGGAAACGATAGAGCGGAAGCAGTAACACCAGCGATTATCGAAAAATATGGTATAAAAATAGGCTTCATTGGATTCTCCGACAAAGGACCAGACTATATGGCAGTAAAAGATGACAACGTGGGCATATTACTCGCCAACGACCCAGATTTCGATAAAATAATTAAAGATGCCAGCGCGCAGGTGGACTATCTAGTGGTTTCTTTTCACTTTGGTGAAGAATACAAGACAAAGCATGACGCAAGACAGGAAAAGCTAGCACATAAAGCTGTAGATGCAGGAGCGAAAATAGTTATAGGTCATCATCCACACGTGCCGCAAGACATAGAGGTTTATAGCAGAAAAGGCTGCACTCAAAGTTCGTGCGCGAGCTACATAGCCTATTCCCTCGGTAATTTCATCTTTGATCAATCATGGAGTGCACCAACCATGAAAGGCATGCTACTCGAAATTAAATTAAATAGAGATGGTTCGATGACTGTAAGAAAAGACACTACTCAACTTAACTCAGTATTTCAACTAGATAAAATAATTAAGGGTAAGGAGGAGAAAGTAAAATTTCAAACTGTAAAACCTACGACCCCGTAAATGAGACATGGCGTTGCCTCCATATCTTCTATTGAATTTTGATAGAATTGATAATATTCATTACAGTATCATCATAAGTAGAATCACCCTTAATTCGTCCAGCAAAACTAACAATAAGCCTGCCGTTTACAAATATAAGACTTTCATACTTAGTTCCAGTATTATCTACGAGTGTTGCAGTGAATCTATTTCCAGACATTCCTGCAAATTCAAACGGCATTGGTTCTGTAATTGTAGCCCCACTTTTTTCTAAAGTATTTTGTTCAACTTTCATCATAGTACTAAGAGGTAGTTCACCTTTCTTTGCAAACTGAAAGAAAAGCTTCCCATATCTACTTGTATCTGTTTTCGGAGTTTCTATACTAAACTCTATTAAAGTATCATCACTTCTTGATGGATCTTCGATAATTGTCCAGTTTTTTGGATAATTTAATTTTAAACCTGAATTATTATAGGTTGAAAAATTTTGTGGGACGCTTTTTATATCAGGAGTTTTAATTGGAGCAGGAACCACAGAATTATTATTTTTTTGAGTAGCAACTGGTGAAGTTTGTGTATTTGTCTGTTGTTGATTTTTATTTGATTGCTGTGTTTCAACATTGGCTTCAGATGCTTTTTCTTTTTTATTCTTATAAACGTACACACCACCCCCAATTACCAATAAGGCAATTATTCCTAAAAGAATAGGCGAAACGAAACCGTTTTGTGAATTTTTCATATTTTACAATTATACACCTTTTACTTCGCAATAGCGGCGGCTTCGTCGAATTTTACTGAGAGGAGCTTAGAGGCGCCGTTACTGCCCACGGTCACGCCATAGAGGACGCCAGCGCGGGACATCGTCTCACGGTTGTGGGTCACGACGATGAGCTGGGAATGCTTTGAGAGCTTTTCGAGCATGTCGCCATACTTGCGGGAATTTGCCTCGTCTAGAGCTGCATCTGTCTCGTCTAAAACCAAAAAAGGCGGCGGGTTAACTTGGGACATCGCAAAAAGGAGCGCGATAGAGGTGAGAGATCTTTCACCACCAGAGAGCGCATGAAGTTCTTTGACCTTTTTTTGTGGAAGCGAGACGTTTATCTCTATCCCCTTTTCAAAAGCTATTTTTTCTTCTTCCATTTCTACCACACCCTCAAGTTCTTCAGAAATATTCTTTTTCTTCTTGCTCTCTAGGACGATGTTTAGCTCCCCCGTTCCTCCACCAAACATGAGTGAGAAAAATTCTTGGAATTCGACGTTTATTTTTTTGACGCCTTCTTTGAATTCAATGTCTATCTTTTCTTTCAGGTCCGCGATAAGTTTTTGTAAGGCTTCGATGCTCTTCGTTAGATCCTCCATTTCTTTTGCCAAGAATCCATCTCGCTCAGAGACTTCTTTAAATTCTTTCATCACTTCCGCCCCATTGCCAAGTCCCGCATCCTCTAATTTTATTTTTAGGCGTTCGATTTTTCGCTTTTGCTCTTCTACCACGTGCGCCTCTACCTGAGTTTCGATTTGATAATTTTTATAGGCTAAAATCTCATGCCCGATAAGCGCCACGCCTTCTTTAATTTCATTTTCAAAACTTTCAGTTCGGCTTCTTAAGTTAGACTCCTTTATCGCCACCATCTCTAAAGCTGAAGAAAGTTCTTGATGTCTGACTTTAAATTTAAATTTTTCTTTTTCTAAATCACGCAAAGCCTCCATTTCTTTATTTATCTCCTGCTTCAACGCCTCAATGGATTGCAAAAGTCTTCTCTCCTCCTCTCCCCTCCTCTCTATCTCGAGCACGATCTCACCTTGAGATCTTTTTAAATCTTCGAGCTCTTTTTCATTGTTTTGCCTACTTTCTATTAGTTCTTGGCTCACATCACCCATCTCCTTTCCGCACGTCGGACATCTACCGGAAGAAACCCTCGGCCTATTCTGCTTGGCTTCTATCATTCCTTCGATACGGCCCAGCTTACGTTCCATTTCACTTTTACTAGCACGTACAGCATTTATTGCCTGCTCTACAACCCTCAATTCTTCTATTTTTTTATTACCTACAATAGAATTTGCATCTTCTGTGACAGAGATTTTGCTAGCGACACTTTTTAATTCTTCAGAAATATTATGCCTTTCAACCGACAAATTTTCCTTTTCTTTATCTAAATACAAACTTTCTCTCTTTAAATATTCTCGATATAAAGTAGCGAGCTCCATCTGCATATCTTTTGCTTTCTCGAACTTTTCAACTTGCTTCCTTAAAAAATTCAAGTGAGGGGCATTCTCTCGACGCAGCATCGTCACTTCCTTCATATTTGTCTCCGTACGTTCTAGCTTGCGGACACTGTCCTTTATTTTATATTGATAAATTTTAAGTCCAAGTGCGTCTTCCACCATTTCGCGCCTATCTTGTGCATTCGCGTTCAAAATCCTGTCCGCTTCGCCCTGAGAAATTATGTGGTGCCCACTCGAACCCACGTTCACCGATGCCAAAAGGTTGTGAATATCTTTCAATCGAACCTCTGAGCCATTTAAAATATATTTATTTAATCCATCAGAAAAAACTTCACGGGAAATACTAATAGTTTCATAATTTAAATTTACATCTTCCCCGTCATTGTTAGAAAGTTTAAAAACTTTGTCAGCATTATTGAAATAGATTGAGACGGACGCCTTTGACCCTTTCGGCAAAGTTTTAGAACCCTTGAAGATGAGGTCGAGGCCAGACTTGCCACGCATAGACTTGATAGACTGCTCACCCAAGACGTAGCGGATAGCTTCCACCACGTTGGATTTACCAGAACCATTCGGTCCGACAACAGAGACGACAGGACTATCGAACTCCAAAACAGTCTTCTGTGCGAAAGATTTAAAGCCGTTTAATTCTAGAGTTTTCAGCCTCATACCGTATTAGTATAGCTAATATCAGCTAATCAAGCCAATTTTTAGCTTTTAGGGCAGACTCAGCAGCTTTTTGTTCTGCTTCTTGCTTGGATTGACCCTTGCCTTCGCCTACAAGTGTAGAACCAAAGTAGATACCGACATTGAAATGCTTGTCATGGTCAGGGCCAGATTCAGAGAGAACCTTGTATGCTGGAGTGACATTTACAAATTCTTGCGCCTTTTCCTGCACGAGGGATTTTGCATCGCGCCAGAGCTTCTTTGAAACTATTTCTCCGGTCTTCGGCAAAAGAGTTTTAGTTATAAACTTACCAACTATTTCGATGCCTTGATCCAAGTACAAAGCTCCTATGTATGCCTCAAAAGTATTAGCTAAAATATATGATCGCGCTTTACCTTTGTCTTTTGTTTCGCCTTTAGATAAAAGCAGATAGTCATTCATGCCTAGATCTGTCGCAACTTCAGAAATAATAACAGCATTGACTAGCGCAGACCTCAGAGCCGTTAGTTCCCCCTCTGTGTATGTAGGATATTTTTTATACAAGAAATCTGTGACGACTAGCTCGAGTACCGCATCACCCAAAAATTCAAGCCTTTCATTGTGTGATAAATTGGTCGATGGATTTTCATTTATATATGAACGGTGAATAAAAGCCTGTTGCAAAAGATTTTTGTCTTTAAAGATTATTTTTATTTTTTTCTCAAAATTTGAAAATTGAATCATGTGATTTTGCAAAATCAATTATTTTTTACTAATTATCTCAACCGCTTTGGCAATAAGTGGAATAATATCATTATAAATGCGTAGCTCTGGAACAAGAGACATCTCGAACCATCGAGCTGAGTCCAGTCCACCAGACTTCTCAAGCTCTAGCTCTTTATACTCGCTCGAAGCTAAAAAGTAAACCACCTTCTTTAAACTCTTTCCTTTGGTTGGATGTGTGGCGACATACTCATTTATACCAAGTTTTGATTCTATTTTTATATCCAAGCCTATTTCTTTCTTAATAGCCTCTGATGCACCCTCTTCAATGTTTTCAGATTCCTCAACCTTTCCCTTTGATAAAGTCCAATAACCAAATACATCGTGAACCAGAGCAAACATTATAGACCCATCCTTTCTAGCATACACAAGCGCACCACCAAGATTCTCTACAGGCAAAGTCGATATGTCTACCGGCTCTTTCGCATCCTTCCCCCGATTGTTTTTATTTTTTTCTGGAGCTTTTTGGTGTCCCTTATCTGGCTCGCCCATTTCTTTGTACACAGCTCCGAGAACTCCATTTATAAATTTACCAGAATTTTCTCCGCCGAAAGTTTTTGCTAGTTCAATTGCTTCATTGATAGCCACCTTTGGGGGGACTTGTGATCTGTCACCAAACAAAAGCTCTGTTAAACCAATTCTTAAAATATTTCTATCCACAACAGAAATTTTATCTATTGGCCAATCAGGCGCAGCTTTCTCTATAATTTTATCTATAATGGTATGTTTTTCTAATACACCATTCATAAGAGAAGACACAAAATCATCATCCTCAAGTCCAGGAGCAAATTCTTTCAAATTCCTATTTAGCGCAGCTTTGATGCCATCCTTAATAGACGTATCAGCCTTTTTATCAGCAGACAAGAAATCCCACTCGAAAAGGGTTTGTAGGACTATTGATCTTGAGAGGTGCCTATTTGCCATTTGTTTAGGCGTTAGGCTCTAGGTACTAGGCTTTAGCTCTATGCTAGGGCCTATTGCCTAAGGTCTAAGCGCGATTTACTTTGTTTCCGCCTTCTTAGCTTTAGCTTTCTTTTGCTTCTTTTCTGTCTTTTTAACTAGATCCACAACCTTCTTGCCTCGGTAAAAACCGCAACCAGAACAAACAGTGTGACGTCTTTTCAAAGATTTGCAATTCTCGCACTTGGAAAAACTCGTGCTCTTCAAAGCGTGGTGAGAACGTCGGTTGCCTGTATGTGATTTTGTACTTCTCATTCTTACTACCATAATTGATACATCCTAACATATTTGAAGTAAAAAGCAATTCAGGAAGGACTTTCAGAAAAAAGATAATGTGATATGATGTAAAACATGGAAAAGACAGACAAACTAGGCAACATGAGGCACACTTTGGCACACTTACTAGCAGCTGCGGTCGGGGAAATCTATAAATTCGACAAAATAAAGCTTACCCTCGGTCCAGCCATAGAAAATGGCTTCTATTATGATATTGATTTCTGTAGTGAAAAGATAACGGATGCAAATCTAAAAAAAATTGAAGATGTAATGAAGAAAAAGCTTCCGAAGTGGATAGGATGGGAACATAAAGAAATCAGCAAAGATGAGGCACTGAAATTCTTTAAAAATGAATACAAAGCAGAACTCATAAATGAAATCGCCGAACGTGGAGAGAAAATAACTACTTATACATGTGGAGGGTTCACAGATCTATGTCGTGGTGGACACTTAGAAAATCCAGCCAAAGAGATAGCCCCAGAATCTTTCAAACTAGACCGCATCGCTGGAGCATACTGGCGTGGAGATGAGAAGAACAAAATGCTTACACGCATTTATGGTTTGGCTTTTAATACTAAAGAAGAGTTGGATGCATATCTAATCCAAATAGAGGAAGCAAAGAAAAGAGACCATAGAAAAATAGCAAAAGAGCAAGACTTGCTAGTTTTTTCTGATTTAGTTGGGACGGGTATGCCAATGTTCACTCCAAAAGGAAACGCTATTCGTAACGCAATTATAGGATTTTCTAGAGAACTAAATAATGAACTTGGTTTTGGAGAAGTACATACTCCAAATTTCAACAAAGCAGAATTGTTTAAAATATCTGGTCATTACGATAAATACAAACAAGACATGCTCACCGTCCAATCACAATACAGTGAAGAAGATTTTTTCTTAAAACCAATGAACTGCCCCCAGCATACTCAAATATATGCATCACGACCAAGGAGTTACCGTGATTTACCTATTCGCTATTCTGATTTTGCAAATCTTTACAGAGATGAAAGACCTGGGGAACTTTCTGGCTTAGTCCGCCTTCGCTGCTTTGCTCAAGACGATGGCCATGTTTTTTGTCGCAAAGATCAAATTGAAGATGAAGTTTCAAATATTTTAAATGCTATTGAAAAAGCTCTAAAATTATACAAAATTGATTATTGGATGAGATTGTCATTAAGAGATCCGGACAATAAAGAAAAATATCTTGGTACCGATGAAATTTGGGAGAATTCTCAAATAATAATGAAAAAACTTCTAGATGCTAAAAAAATAAACTACAAAGCAGCAGAAGGTGAAGCTGCATTTTATGGACCTAAAATAGATATTATGGCAGTTGATGCCTTAAAAAGAGAATGGCAAATTTCAACTATTCAACTTGATTTTAATCAACCAAATAGATTCGAACTAGAATATACAGACAATGACGGAAGCAGACAAACACCAGTAATGATTCACCGAGCACTTATTGGTTCTCCAGATAGATTTATGGGTATACTTATCGAACATTACGCTGGTGCCTTCCCCCTGTGGCTCTCGCCTGTACAAGTAAAAATAATCCCTGTACGTGAAAATCATAATGAATACGCCAAGAAAGTTTTTGAATTACTTAATGAGAATAATATAAGAGCAGAATTTGATGATGGAAAAGACAACCTCGGTACAAAAGTCCGTGAAGCAAAGAATAACAAGATCCCCTACTGGATAGTCATTGGCGATAAAGAAATAGAAGCAAATAAAGTCACCCTAGAATCTCGCGACCTGTCTGCGCAGGCAGGCAATGGAAATCTAGGACAAATATCTAAAGAAGATTTAGTTAAAAAACTACTAGAGGAAATCAAGAATAAAAAGTAAAAAACTCTCCAAACAAAAATTCAAGACAATTTAAGCTTCACTAGAGAGTTAACTTTTCTTTGATAAAAAAATCTTTTTCCTCCTGAAAATTTCTAATAACGATCAGTTTCTTTGTTCCTAAGTATTCCATTATTTTTTTATACTCCTCTTTAGTATCGTAATTCCAAATATATTTTACTAACTGCCAATTTAAATGATCCTTCCGACTTCCTCCCATATCTGGTCTTAATTTATTAAAATATCTTATAGCTCTCTTTAAGAGTCTCCAATAAATTATAACCTTTGAGAAAGCAAAAAATATTACAGTATCAGCATTATTCAACCTAACACCATATGATTTTGATTTTACAAAACCTCCATCAATAATCCACGTATTATTCATCATAATTTCTTCTTGTTGGACCAAGAAAATATCTTGTTTAATACCTTGCTTTTCAACCCAGAAAATTTTATCCAAGTGGTAAACTTTAATATTTAACAAAACACCGAGTTTGTTTGCTAAAGTTGTTTTTCCAGAACTAGGACAACCCACAATTACAATTTTTTGCATTTTTATATATCAATCTCAGCTAATTTTGCGTTAGACTGGATGAAAGATTTACGAGGAGGGACTTCGGAACCCATGAGAATATCAAAGATTTTATTCGCTTCTTCAGCATCGTCGATATTTACTTTCTTAAGTACTCGATTTGCTGGGTCCATGGTCGTTTCCCAAAGCTCTTCTGGGTTCATTTCTCCGAGACCTTTATAGCGTTGGATGTGTATCTTGTTTGATTTCTTAGTTGTTTCTTCGGTCTCTTCTCCCTCGCTTTGCTCGGGACCTTCGGCTTCTACCTCTTCTATATCACTCACATCCGCCCCTTTACCGACAAGTTTTATTCTTTCTTCGTCAGTGTAAGCATATGAGATCTCTTTACCTTTTTTTATTTTATAAAGTGGTGGCTGAGCGATGTATATATATCCAGCATCGATGACTTGTCTGAAATATCGGTAAAAAAGAGTCAGAAGAAGTGTACGGATGTGTGAACCGTCCACGTCAGCATCTGTAGCAATTATTATTTTATGGTAACGCATCTTTGAAATATTAAAGGTGTCTCCAATCGAAGTACCGAGAGCGATAACAAGAGATTTGATTTCCTTAGAAGCCAACATTTTATCTATGCGCGCTCTTTCAACGTTCAAAATTTTACCCTTGAGTGGTAATATTGCTTGAGTGCGTCTGTCTCTACCCTGCTTGGCACTACCTCCCGCAGAGTCTCCCTCCACTAGGAACAATTCAGATTCTGAAGCATCTTTACTTTGACAGTCAGCAAGTTTACCCGGAAGTGTCATACCCTCGAGTGCGCCTTTCCTTAAAATAGAATCCTTTGCAGCTTTTGCCGCCTTGCGAGCCTTCAACGCTAAAATGGATTTATTTATTATAGCTCTTGCCTCATCTGGGTTTTCTTCTAGGAAATTGTTAAAGGCTTCACCAAAGACAGTCGCAGTCGCCCCCTGAGCCTCCATACTACCCAATTTTGCCTTTGTTTGACCTTCAAACTGTATTTCACGTAGTTTTACTGAAATGGCTACCGTAAGACCTTCGAGGACGTCTTCACCAGTAAATCCACCCTCAGACTCCTTCATCATTTCATTCTTCTTGCAGTATGTATTTAGAGTTCTTGTAAGCGCAGTCTTAAAACCCGTGACATGTGTACCACCTTCGGGAGTGTTTATATTGTTTGCAAAAGGAATAATGCGGTCACTTATATCATCTACATATTGGAGAGCTATCTCTACGCCTACGCCATCGAGCTCTTTCTCAACATAAAAAATATTGCTCTGGATTGGCTTCTGTAATTTATTGTAAAATTTAATTAAAGAAATAAGTCCACCTTCGAAATAAAAAGATGTTGATGGAAGTTCTAGCCCTAGATCTCGAAAATAAAAAACATCACTATCATCCATCCCCTTTGTCTTGTCCCAGCCGCGAGCGTCAATAATTAAAATTTTCAATCCCTTCACCAGGTAAGCTTGCTGACGAATATGATTCACTACCGTATGCCAGTCAAATTTTAGATCTTTGAATATTTCTATATCTGGTTCGAAAGTCACGATCGTACCATGAAGTTTCGAACTGCCGATTTTTTTCACTGAAGCCTTTTTCTTGCCTTGAGAATATTCCTGCATATACATGCCTCCATCTCTGTGTACTACTACTTTACAAAAAATAGAAAGAGCGTTCACCACAGATGCGCCCACTCCGTGCAAACCACCGGACACTTTATATCCTTCTCCTCCAAACTTTCCTCCGGCGTGGAGTGTGGTCATGACAGTCTCGAGCGCAGAAACTTTTGTTTTCTTGTGAGTGTCTACCGGTATGCCACGGCCGTTGTCCGCCACACGTATTCTATTACCAGGAAGCAACACCACCTCGATATCATTACAAAAACCGCCCATCGCCTCATCGCGAGAGTTATCAAAAATTTCCCACACCAAATGATGAAGCCCTTCCGGGCCTGTGGTACCAATATACATACCCGGACGACGCCGCACCGGCTCCAGACCCTCTAAAACCGAGATGTCCGAAGCGTCATAATGATGCCCGTTTCCCTTCTTTTCTGTATCGTCTTTTGCCATAATGTAGAGATATTATAGCAAATTCTACCTCACTTGCCAACCGTTATTTTCTTTAATCTTACTAGTTATTTTTGCCATTATTTCGTTTGTTTCTGCATCTGTCAGAGTCCTGTCATACGACTGGAAAACCATTCTAAACGCATAGGAAACTTTCCCATCTTTCTTGAATTCATCAAAAAGTTCCGGCCCGCGGATAACCATATCCCCTGTATTTTCTTTTATGACTTTTAGGACTTCCGCACTTTTTATATTCTCCGGCACCCACACAGCCACATCACGGGCGATAAAAGGAAATAGAGACCACATTTTGAAATTACCACCCCCTGCCCCCTCCTTACCAAATTGGGGAGGAAATTCCTCTCCTCCTTTCTGAGGAGGAGAGCCTGAAAGGCGAGGTGGTGAAATAAATTCATCTAGCTTCATCTCTTTAACCCCCTTTTTATCTCCAAAAGCCACATGCATTTCTTCGCCAGATTTTTTGAAAACAGTGCCAATTTCAAAAACTTGAACTTTATCACTTCCCAAAAATGGAGCATTCAATTGATTGAGCTTAATGCTTTCTTTTAATCCGTCCGACAGATTAGTCCTCAAGAACTTTTTGTCTGAAGCGCTATTTTGCACTTCCACTTCCCCTTTATTGCAAAAAGCATATGTCATGGCCTCGCTATATCCCTCAGCCAGCAGTTTATTCCTCGCCCACATTATCTTTGCCCGAGTTTTATTTACCTGCGGTTTAAAATTTATCTTTGGAATATCTCCTTTAACCTTGTCATATCCAAGGATTCGGACTATTTCTTCTGCCATATCTTCTTCAATAGTTAAATCGAGGCGCATTGTTAGCACCACAATCTCAAACTTCCCTGCTTTTTCTGCATACTCAAACAAATATCTCTTTAAAATATCTTTTATCTCATCTACGGAAACTTTCAAACCCAAAATTTTTGAAACTCTATCGGTAGAAAAAGAAAGCTTTCTTGATTCTTGTTTCTTTGGATATATATCCACGATATCTTCAAAAGTTGCCTCAGGACACATCTCAAAAATTAAAGAAGATAGCTCTCGCATAGCATATGGAGCTAATTCTGGAGATAGATCGTTCTCAAAACGTTTTCGAGCGTCTGTAAAAATATTTAAGGCTTGAGCAGTTTTACGCACAGATATCGAGTCGAAATTAGCGCATTCTAGAATTATATTTTTTGTATTATTATCAACCTCTGCTATTTTCCCACCCTTGATTCCAGCAATTGCGAGAGTATTTTTAGAATCAGCAATAATGACATTGGAATTTTTAAAAGTTACTGCTTTGTTATCAAGTGTGTTCAGAGCCTCTCCGTCTTTTGCTTCTCTCACTACTACTCCACCCTGAACTTTATCTAGATCAAAAGCATGCGTTGGCTGTCCACAGTCGAACATGACGATGTTTGCCGCATCTACTATGTTATTTATACTTCTTTGACCTATTGATGCTAAATGTTGCACCACCCAGTCGGGTGTTGGTCCGACCTTCACATTTTTGATTATTCTACCCATGTAACGACGGCAGTTTCCTGTATCAATTTTTACTTCTAGTTTAGTTGTTTTGGATTCCGGAATTTTATATTTCGGCGTTGGATCAACGTATGCAATATTCAAAAGTGAAGCAAGCTCTCGAGCCACTCCTTGATGAGAAAGGAGGTCATGCGCACGATTTGGTAATATTTTTAAATCAAGAATTATATCTCCGTCTTCTCTTTTTTCAATACTCTCAACTTCACACAGATGATAATTAAAAATATCTACGAGTTTATCTGCAGTTGGAACATCGGGCACGTACCATTTAAGCCAATTGTAAGAAATTTTCATATTAAAACTGGTTGAGCCTTAAATCTCCCTGATAAAAAAGTCTCACGTCAGAAATATTCCATTTGATCATGGCGATACGGTCGAGTCCTCCACCAAAAGCGAAACCTTGCACCTTAGATGGATCGAGGCCAATATTCCGTAACACATTTGGATGGAGCATTCCTGCACCCATCATCTCGAGCCAATGCCCTTTAAATTTAGCAAACACTTCAATTGAAGGCTCAGTAAAAGGGAAAAAGCTTGGACGAAATTCTATTTCTATCTCTTCGCCAAGCATTTTTTTATAAAATTTAGTCAATACACCCTTCAAGTCAGCAATAGAAATATTTTCTCCCACCATCGCTCCATCTATCTGGAAAAATTGCATCTCATGAGTTATATCCGTCGCCTCATTTCTGAAAACTTTTCCAATTGATATGAAAGCTGCAGGTAATCTGCCATCTTTACCAGCCTTCTCTAGAGATCGCGCAGTCACAGTCGTAGTGTGAGTCCGTAGCACAAGATTTGGCGAAGAATTCAAGGAGTCGTGTTGGTCCCCTGTCCTCTTGTCTAGGGGGGCGAAGTCGGGAGAATTCTTCGCCAAATCTTTGCTATTTTTAATCCAAAACGTGTCCTGCATGTCAAGCGCTGGATGATCTTTTGGGAAATTTAAAACATAGAAATTATACCAATCACTCTCCAACTCTGGACCAGTCGCAATTTCGAAACCCATATCTGAAAAAGCATCGTAAGCTTGATTTGCCAGTATAGAAAGCGGATGCTCTGTGCCTTTGTTCATTTAGGTAATATAACAAAAATAAACCGTAAAATCTACCTAACTCCCGTATTTATTTTTAGTTTCTTATAATTCTTTTTATAATAATTTTCGTGCTTCTGAAGATTTTTACGGAAAATAAATTGATTCAATCTCTTTGGGAATTTCTCACTGAGCATACACAAGCCTGAACAATAACCCTTCAACTTGCTCGTACAATTTTGACAGCAGATAAATAAAATATGGCAAAGCAAATTTTTACAATGAATATAATCATCGGACTTTAGTTTTTCACAAATCTGACAAGTAGCTATCACCTCATCCCCAACCTTTTCACTAAGTCTCTCATCAAAAACGAAATTCCTGCCACGAAATTTATTTTGCAACCCCATCTCTTTCACTTGACGTGCATAATCAATAATACCGCCCTTGATATGTTTCACATTCTTGAAACCATTGTGTTTCATCCAAGCAGAAGCTTTTTCACAACGAATACCTCCAGTACAATAGAGTAAAACTTCCTCATCCTTCTTTTTTGTAAACATATCGTGCACTTTCCCGAGTTGTTCACGAAACGTATCCACATCCATTATTTTTGCACCCTCAAAATGGCCAATCATTGCTTCATAAAAATTCCTCATATCTATCACGGTCACCCCACGATCGATCATATCATTTACATCTTTAGCAGTAGTATAATCCCCTGTATCCGCCGGATTGAAAGTTTTATCATTGAGTCCATCGGCAACAATCTTCGGACGAACCTTAATTATAAGCTTTATGAAACTGGATGCACCCTTTTCTTCGACTGCCATTTTGTACAGCACTCCAGCAAACTCCTCGATACTTTGTATAAATTTATCAAAAGCCTGCCAGTTGTGTTCAGGCACATTCATCTGAGCGTTTATACCTTCTTCTGCAATGTAAATTCTCCCCAAACACTTTAATTCTTCAAATTTATCAAAAAGCTTATTTCGCATGGCAAGAGGATCAGAAATCTTCACATAGCGATAAAATGAAAGGGTTTTGCGCTGAAAGTTTTCTTCCTGTAATTCATGCAAAAGCTCTTCTTTGGATTTAGTGTTAACTTTCTTGAACATAGTAAAATACTAACAGAAAACAGAAAATTATCTAGAGCTACTTGCTCAAACTACACCATTCACAATCACGCTTCCCGCAACCCTTTTTAAGAAATTCCAAAGACAAGACTTCTCGTATACACTGGTTTATTTCTCTTTTCAACTCATCCAAGTTTTCTTTTGTAACTAAGAATGAATGCTGTTCAAATTTTCCTTTTTTGTTTTTCTCCACAAAATCTAAAACGCTTTTATTTATCTTAAAATTACCGTCATAATCATCAAGAAGTAGGTGGTAAAAAACAATCTGCCTCTCATAATCTTTCTTTTCTTCTTTAGATTTCTCAGAAAAACTCCTACCTGTTTTATAATCTATAATATTTACCTTACCACCAAACAGATCCTCCAAGTATTCAATTTTGTCTATTTTGCCACTAATGGTTATAGATTCCCCATGTTCAGTCTTAAAATCTCTCTTGATATATTTTTCTAGGTCTACTTTATGTGTCCAACTTGATGCATGCTCATCATAATACTCGGAAAGCAATTCCTCACCTCTTGTCTTAAATTTACTTGCTTCTTTTTCAGTAAAAGATTTATTATTTAAAAGCTCATTAAATATTTTTAGTAATTCTTTCTTTGGTAAAATTTCCCCTGCATCACGTGAATGTGCAAAAAATTCTTCTAGGGATTCATGAATAGAGCTACCAAACTCAAGTCTGGATTCATAACTCGAAGGAATCTGTAATAAATTTTTATAAAAATACCTTAATGGACAAGATAGATAATTATTTAAAGCAGAAACGTTTAATGTGCGACGAAAGAAAATTTCTCTCAAGTAGTCTGCTTGATAAAGTGATTTTAAGGACTTATTCGGGGAAATAAAATCAAAAAGTTGTCCTAAATTCTTTTCTTCAAATTGCACCATATTTTCTTTAGCTAAATAAGCATCATCAATCTCAGCTAAAAACTCTGAAGGTTCATTGAGGCGACCATCATTATCTGAATTAGAATAAGAAATATCGAGTTTATATTTGGCACGAGTTATAGCCACATAAAAAAGACGCCTTTCATCTTCAGTATCTCCTTCATATTCCTCAATCGGCAGATCGATAGCACTCGAAGAACCACTACCCTCCCAGCCACGCCGGACGGTATTTATGATATACACATGTTCAAATTCACGACCTTTGGAACCATGAGCAGTCATTAAATTTACACCTTCAACTATTTCTGGTGCATTTGATTCAACATCAAGATTATATTTCAGAAACGCATCAACAAAATAGATAAAATTAGACAACCCATAATCCGCTCTCTCACCCGCTTGTTTTTTGATCTCATCAAAAAGTTTATCTATTTTTAATAATCGATCTTGCCCGTCGAGAGCGCCTAGCATTTCTTTTAGATAACCACTACTCTCCAGAAAAGACTTGAAGAAATTCGGAAAATCTCCTTGAGTAGATTCAATTTTTAATTTTTTAATAAGTTCTGCAAAAGCAATAAAGTCTCCTGCATGTACTACTTCAGTATCCTGTAAATTTTTCTTATTCTCAATAATGGCAAAAATGTGCTTCTTGCCATCAGTACGAATACGACGGAATTTCTCTAAAATGCGTACGGAATCATATGCATCTAATCCTAAAAAATTTATAAAAAGGGCCTTACCTAGAGATTCTTCGTCGTTCGGATTATGCACAACCCGTAAAATGGTGATTAGGTTTCTAATATTTGGATCATTCAATACATTACCCTTTGATAAAATTGTATAAGGTATCTGCCTGTGATCGAAAACAGATTTTATATCATAAACATATTTATGTGCCCGATAAATCACAGCTATGTCGCTCGGCTTTACGCCTTTGATGATTTTATTCTTTATATCTTCTGCTAAAAAAAGAAGCTCAAATTTGTAATTAGAAAATTCACGAACCATAACCTTGTCATTTTTTTCTTGATTTGAATTTAGTCTTTCTGTATCACCAAGTTCTGTATTATGCTTAATAAGAGAAGTCGCTGCATCTAATATATTTTGAGTGGAACGATAATTTTCTGAAAGAGTTATGTGTTTAATATCTTTATACAAACTTTCAAAATTTCTAAAAGTTTCTCGACTCGCTCCCTGAAAACGGTAAATAGATTGCTTTTCATCCCCCACTGCGAAAATATTGGCCTTACCCTCTAAGTGTGGAGCGTCTGTCAAGAGTTCAATTAGCCTATTCTGTCCACTATTCGTATCTTGATGTTCATCAACCAAAAAATACTGAAATTTCTCTGATAGGTCAGCTTTAAGATTCTTATTTACCTCCAACTCAGCCAAGACAGACAATATCATATCACTAAAATCATACCTTCCCAGCTTATCTAATTCTTTCTGATAGAGAGTAAAAATCGTGACCATTTCATTCACTTTAGCTATTTTGTGCTCTATCTTTTCTTTTTCCGCAGGTTTTATTTGACCCTTTTTGTATTCACCATAATCCCTCTTATAAAAGACATCTTCGTGCGAAAGTAAGATGTTGCGCCATCTTGGAATCGATTCTTCAAACTGCTTTGGAGACAAACCTTCTTTTTTAATATTATTTATCGCTCTAACAATATCTTTTAAGAAATAAAATTCGTCATTAAATGTGGTAAGTTCAGTAAAATTATTGGCTCTTATAATTTTTTCCAAGATTTCTATACGCTCGAGATCATTTAATACACGCGCTCCAATAAATTTCTTAAAATAAAACGGGAGCTCTTTAATCGTATTTTCACAAAAAGAATGGAATGTAAAAATATTTATACGATATGCCGCATCACCTATTATTTTCTGCAAACGTTCCCGCATTGATATAACCCCAGCATTTGTAAAAGTCAAAGCCAATATATCTTCTGGTTTGGAGTCAGTTTTGTTTAAAATATTTGCTATACGTAATGCCAAGATCTGCGTCTTGCCAGTACCTGGACCCGCCACCACCATGACTGGACCGTCGACACTATCCACGGCATCTTTTTGTGCTTTGTTTAAATTTTTATACTCCTGCTCAAATTTTTTCTTGGAGTTGTTCATGATTTTATTAAACTTAACTTAAGTTCGTCTTGAAATGCATTTTGGATTTCCAGAAGAAAAATCCAATTATTAAAAGAGTCGCTGATGGAGAAAGCCATTCTGGTATATGCACACCAAAACTATGAAATATCATCACCACCCCCAAAACAAGAACAGAATACATAGCTCCATTTTTTAAATATACATATTTTTTTATTCTTTCAATATTACCAATAGTTACTTGACGAACAACAAGTGCCCCAATACCGTTACCAATTAGAATCAACGGCACAGATAAAGTAAATGCAAAAGCTCCCAACACTCCATCAATAGAGAAGGTCGTATCAATTATCTCCAGAAAGAAAAGTTTGCTCAAATCTGAATGCGCGCTGCCAAGCAATTTTCTCTCTTGCTCTTCAGCATTTTGTTTAAAACCATGAGTAATAAAAAATAGGCTTGACCCTACTACCGCGCCAAAACCCATCAAATTACTTTCTTGTAATGCAAACCATGCAATAACTGCAAGTAAAATAGACACAATAGCGTAAAACCAAACCCCCTTAGACATGAAGAATTTCTCCGCTCTTGGAAGCCCTAAATGCTTTTCTTCCAGAAAGAGCCAATGTAAAAATAAAAATAAAAGAAACACCCCACCAGCAACAAGTAGAATAGGCGCTGATTTTTCTATAGACTCCAGAACCAAGGGATCATTAGACCAAGCAGCTGATAGAATCTGCATTGGGCTAAGTGATGTGTTAAAAGCCCAAATTATTAAAAACGGCAAAAGTCCACGCACTAGAAATACTGCAATAAACATACCCCAGGTTAAAAACCATCTCCGGGCACGTTTCCCCATTGTAGAAAGCACTTCGGCATTGATTATTGCATTATCTACAGACGAAACTGTTTCAAAAAGAACCAACCCTATAATTGTAAAAATTGCTGCAATCATTGTTGTATTCTACTCTACTTGGCCCCAGTTGCCAATTTTTGTCCTTTGAATGGAAAAAGCTAAGGATGGTATACCAATACGCCCACCTAAAGAGTCGGCTATCCCCCGTACATAAGTGCCACTACCACATTTGATATGAAAATCAGCCACAAAGAAACTTTTAAGTGTTTTTTTATTTAGTTCCTTGTGCCAAATTTTTAAAATTTCTTTCTGTCTGAAATCCCCTTTTACTTTTTGAATTCTGTGCTCTATATTTTCTAAGAATTTTCTTGCACTTATTTTCTTTATTCCAAAAAACTTTAAACTTTTCACACTTACTTCATGTTCTGGACTTTCCACTACTTTCCCCTCTCTTGCATACTCAAAAAGCGGCTTACCAGCTACAGTCTTTGATGAATACATTGGATACTTTTGCTGGAACTTTCCCGTGAAAAATTTTAAATTATGTTTTATCTTTTTTTCTAATTCTTTAGTTGTGAGGTCTTGCCTCATAACTCCTTCAGCTCTTTTTGCCACTTTCCCTAAAATATCGTACGTGTCCGTAGCAAATCCAAAAAGCACACTAAATTTATATTCTTTGGAAAGTCCAAGATATTTTTCTTTTTGTTTTGTTTCTTCGCCTGCCAGAATCAATAAAAGCCCAGAGACGAGTGGATCCAGCCTTCCCGCGTAGGTCATTTTTAGATCTGTGTATTTTTTATTTTTAGATCGAAATTTTTCCAAAGCCTCGAGCGGGGTCTCCCCTTCTTTTTTATTTATCAGTATAATTTTCTTTAAAATGTTTTTCATCACCAACTCATTTAGACTTACCGATTGGATGTAAGTGTGCCGCAATACCTATCGCAGCAGCTATAATAACGAGATTTTTTATAATGTATTGCCCTTCCAAGGTGGGCACCATTATACTACTCCAAGTAACACTTGGTAAAAGAAAAAGTGGCATAAACGTAGTGACCATATGAATAAAAAGCATCGGTATCACCACACGCTCAAGACCGCGAATAATAAAAAGTATACCTATCAAACATTCAAATAAACCAAAAAGGACAATGAAGGTGCTGAAAGGCATAAAACCAATAGTCTGTTCAAAAAGATTCTGTACGAGTGGACTAGCTGGAGACATATCCACAACCTTCAAAATACCGAACCAGAAAAAAATCACAAATAAACCAAATCGAGCTATGGGCACAGAAATACGACGAAAAAAGTGGATAAGTTCTATATCTATTTTCCTAAGAGGCATGCGCATATTGTAACATATGTAGTTTTCTTTTTGCTAAAAATGAGGTAGATTGAAAGATGTTGGAGGCGTCGCATAGCGGTCTAGTGCACCACCTTGGAAAGGTGGCAGGCTCGAAAGGGTCTCGAGAGTTCAAATCTCTCCGCCTCCGCCAAAATTCGGAATTCAAATTTCCGTCAAAAATATGGTCGGCGCGAAGCGCAGTCTGTTCTGCATTCCCCCCAAAAAAATCTGAATCCAAAAGGGTTTTCCACGCTCCGCGTGGCTCAAAAAGTACGGTTCGATCCTTAATTTGAAAGTTCGAAATAGTGAAGTAAAAATGTTAGTATGTAAATACAATGTTGGAAAAATTATACAAAGTAATACCCCTCCTACTCCTCGGACTATTTATCTTTATATCGGATCCAAGCCTTGCTTCCGCACATCAGCCTCGAATTACAGAGGAGAGACTTACTATAGTTACTGACCCCGAAGTTTCCAAAGCATATTACGGCAAGCTCACTGGCGAGCCGGATGTATATACCATCGAGGCGAAGCAAGCGTTTAACCTGTATGTCGGAGTCTTGGTGCCAGATATGGCAGGGCAAAAGAAAGATGTCTCCGCTCTGGTAATGAAAGACGGCAAGCAAATCGCACTCCTCGATGGCGTGACATTTGTATGGAAACAGTTTTTTGAACCATTCGGCTACGACACCTACTGGCAAGGGCCAGAGTATAAAGCGCGTGCTGATGCTGGTACCTACGAGATCCGTGTGACAAGCCCAAAGAGCGACAGCAAGTACTCGCTCGCCATTGGTGAGATAGAAAAGTTTGACGGCAAAGAAGGCTTAAACGCACTCACTCTCATCCCGCAGATTAAAAAGAACTTTTTTAACGAATCGCCAATAGGCTTTATCCTCTCGCCCTTCGGTTGGGGGCTTATCGTCATTATGTATATTCTTGCGTTCATCGTGGGCTTCATATTGAAATTTATAATGAAAAAATTTAGAAGAAATAGAGGCCTGCCCTTCGAAGCTTTAGCGAAGAATGGGGGCGTTGCCCGAAACATCGGCAAGCCCGACCGCTTGCTCCGCGCGGTCATCGGCGTAGCATTACTCCTATGGGCCATCACCACCACATGGAGCCCTATCCTCATCTTCTTCTCCGGCTTCGCATTATTCGAGGCGATATTTAGCTGGTGTGGGTTTTATGCCGCCCTCGGTAAAAACACGTGTCCGGTCATTTGACAATCGACT
>CALRAE010000001.1 GCA_943350445.1 Candidatus Nomurabacteria bacterium | reverse complement strand
ACACAAACAAATATCAAGGAGTATCCTTGCTTGCCTTCGTTTATCTACGCCACGATTGTAAATATGATAATATTCACCCGAAACTATTGATTGTTTTCTCATTATATAAGTATATCATGCTTGGACAGAGTCTAAAGCTCTGTAAACACCTAAGGGCAAGATGTGCTGCCAGCAGCAAGAGCAACAGTGCCTATTTTTACTGTACTTGTGTAATCAATACAGAAATATTTAGTCGTATCCTCCTTTAGTTGGACCTGAGCTGCCCATGCAGTTGTGCTACTACCAACCGTATGAACGGTACTTTGTTTATCAATAGAGGTTAAAATCGCCTGCATAGACGTATCACTAGATGCCCAAGTATTATTGCCAGTAAATAAATTATTGAAAGAATTACCACTACCAGAAGCGTAAAGTTGAGCTTGGTTTCTTAATGAAGTCATCTGAGTTTTAATTGCTGAATCTTGACTCTTCTTTCGTGAAGTTGTAAGTGCTCCCAAAACAACTCCTGTTAAAAGACTAATAATAGCGACAACGACCAAGAGCTCGATCAACGTAAAACCTTTCTTTAAATTCATTTTCATAATTATGACATAAGCTAAAAAACTTCTAATCCGTTTATTATACCAAACATTAAAAACAAAAACCACCCAAAGGGTGGTTTTTGTTTCCCCAAAAATAGTCACAAATTAACTAACAATTGATAGGAGCAAGTGTGACTGAAGTTTCATTTACAATTGCTGATGTACAAGCGCCTCCTTTACCAGTAGCGGGTGTAATAGTGGCAGTTCCTGCACCACTACCAGTACATATAACACCAGTAGGAGCAGCAAAAGTACTTCCTCCAGGAAATGTAGGTTGCGTAGCTCCAGTAGTCCAACCATCACAAAGGAGAGTTATATTTGTACGCAAGCTAGACATCTCAGCCTTAAAAGCTGCAGCTTGACCCTTTGTTCTTGCTGTATTCAAACTAGCCAACACAACTGAAGCCAAGATGCCGATAATAGCGACAACCACCAAAAGTTCGATCAATGTAAAACCTTTCTTAAAATTCATTTTCTTCATAATATATTTTTTATTTAACAACAATTAATAATCTCACCCAATCGGCGAGTCAGCCGATAAGGCTGAAATTTCGACTTATTTTTTAATACCTAAATTATATCATATACAAAAAGGCATTTGTGCAAGAGAGTTATCCACACCCATATTTTAGCTAATCCCCCCTGCAAGATTGTAAATAGGCATAAGTACAGACACAAGAAGCACACCGACACCTAGACCGAGCACTACAATCATCACAGGCTCTATGAGCCCCACAAGCGTGTCTATCGCATCATCCACCTCGCGTTTATAGAAATCAGTCAAAGTTTTCAAAATAGAACCGAGTGAACCCGTCTCCTCACCCACCTGCACCATTTGCATGAGGATTCCAGGTATGTATTTATCATGTTTAGCAAAAGCGACTGATAATGCAAGACCAGACTTTACACCATTAGCTACTTCAGCCAATAATTCTTTATAAACACGACTACCGACGACTTCAGCTGTAATATCTATAGACCTGACGATAGGAACACCCGAAATAAGCATTGTATTTAAATTGTCTGTGATTCTAGAAAGGAAAAGCTTCTTATATAGATTACCTACTGCAGGCGTAGAGAGCTTCAACGTATCAAGGTATTGCTTGCCTTTGTCAGTAGTAGAAAGCCTCCAAACCCAAATACCAAGCAAAACCAAGAAAATCAAGATGAAGAACCCATAATTAACGAAAAGGTCTGAAATGGCAATAACTATTTTAGTATAGACGGGTACTTCTTGACCAGAGTCTAAGATAATAGAAGAAAGTTTTGGAATCACTACAACAAACATCAGAGTCATAACCACAAAAAAAGTCACGACAACAAAAGCTGGATAAATGAGGGCATTTCTAGTCTTAGAAGTCAGGGCATATTGGCGGTCTAAGTATTCCGCCAAATGCAGGAAGGTTTGATTGAGTTTACCAGTCTCCTCACCCACTTTCACCATGTTTATATAGAAATCTGAAAAGACATCTGGGTGCTTGGCGAGAGCTCCAGAGATAGAAACTCCAGCCTGGAGATCGTCCCCGATAGTAGTCAACTTTCTACCTAAAAGTTTATTTTCCGTATTGGATGCCAGCATTGTAAAAGCCTTGAGAGCAGAGACTTGGGCTTCGAAAAGGGTCGCGATCTGGCGAGAAAGTATCACAACGTCTTTATTGGAAACTTTTTCAAAAAAAGTAACATCAAAAACGGACTTCTTGGCCCCTTCTTCATTGATAGAGATGATCACGAGCCCCCTCCTTTGAAGACCGCTTATGGCTGAATCTCTACTGGGCGCGTCTATTTCTCCTTCTTTATTTACACCTTCTACATCTATTGCTTTATATTTAAATAGCATATTTTTTTACATCATACGCTCTAAACCTTTTGGATTGAGTGAAAATGTATGTGCCGTCTCGATAGATATCTCTCCAGCACGTACGAGCTCTAGAAGTGAATGGTTTAAATCTATCATCCCAGATTCCATCCCCGTCTCTATTACTACATCTATCTCATGTGTACGCTTTTCACGAATCAAGTTTGCCACTGCATTATTGTTCAAAAGAAGCTCATATGCAGGCACAAGTCCACCTGTAATCCTTGGAATCAATCTTTGAGACAAGATACCAAGAAGTGAAGCTGCGAGTTGGGTGCGAATCTGATCTTGCTGATTGCCAGGAAAAGAATCAATGATTCTGTCTATGGTCTGAGAAGCGTTGTTGGTATGTAAAGTAGAAAGTACAAGGTGCCCTGTCTCTGCTGCAGTAACTGCTGTAGAAATAGTCTCTGGTGTACGCATCTCCCCCACCATGATCACATTCACATCTTCACGAAAGACTGACTTCAAGGCCACGTGGAAATCCTTGGTATCTATACCTACTTCACGCTGATTGATTATAGATTTGTTTGGTATATATATATGCTCGATAGGGTCTTCTATAGTTATAATATTACGAGCTTGTTCATTATTGATCAAGTCAACCATGGCAGACAAAGTAGTAGACTTACCTTGACCGGCTGGACCAACCACGAGAAAAAATCCTTGTTTCTTACGAGCAAGATCTGCGATAATTTGAGGTAAATGTAATTCTGCGATCGTCTTTACCTTTGGTACTAATCTAAAAACAATACATATCAGACCTTTTTGAAAAAAAGCATTACCGCGCAATCGTGCATCATTATGGAAATCAAAAGAAAAATCAGCTTCTTGGGTTTCCATAAATTGCTCGATTTTTACCTTTGGCATCACCTCACTCAACATTCCCAGCATATCTTCATTAGTAAAAACTGGATATTTTACAAGAAATATCAACTCTCCAGCTATACGGACAGCTGGCACACGACCACTTCCCAAATGCAGGTCAGACCCACCCTCACGAATTATGGTCAGAATTAATTCTTCAATTTTTGCTTTATAATCCATGATTTTATTTTAGAGCTGCTCCTTTTTTGCTCAAAATACTTACCACTTGATTTATAACTTCCACTGGAGTGGAATTTGCCTTTACTATGTAACCAGACACCCCTAATCTATTCCCTTCATCGATATCAGACTGCTGACTTTTATTAGATAATACAATTTTAATAGAATTTGGAGACAATTTTTCAGAATTTATCTTTTGCAACATCTCAAAACCATCCATCTCCGGCATAATAACGTCCATCAACATAATATCAGGAGCTAGGCCACCTTTTAATTTCTCGATCGCTTGAACGCCACCATTTGCAGTGTGAACTTCAAAATTGTTCTGGCTAAACTTTAGAGCATACATATCCAACAGAAAGCTGTCGTCATCAACTATTAAAATTTTACTTTTTTCACCTTCCATATATTTTCATTAATTTTTAAGCAATACTTTATTATACTATACAACTATGTAAAATTGAACACTTGTGTGCATAACTCAATTTATTCGTTTTCGTTACTAAAATTATATATTTCTGAAAAAGGAATCAGTCCCTCTACCGACTTAAGCATCGCATCTTCCTTCATCATTAGCATACCATGCTTGCGGGCTACTTTGTATATTTCTCCATTGGTTGGACTTTTCAATATGACATTCTGAATTTCCTTATCTATTTTAAACATCTCGAAAATAGCGATGCGCCCACGCGTACCAGAAGGACATTCGCTTGATGGCACAGTATCATACATTTGTCCTTTAGCCCCGATTTCTTTTTTAAATTCTGGAGGCAAATCTTTCATTTGTTCTTCTATTTGCATTTTTATACTTTCATCTATTGGCACAAGTTTTTTGGAACTTGGACAAGTCATACGCGCGAGACGTTGAGCAACGGCCAAAATAAGTGTCGGTGCAATCAAGTACGGATCAACACCCATATCTACTAGACGAGGAACCGCACCGATCGCGGTATTAGTGTGAAGTGTAGAAATAACAAGATGTCCAGTCAAGGCTGCCTGAATAGCGAGCTGAGCTGTTTCCTTGTCACGTATCTCTCCCACCATTATTATGTCTGGATCCTGACGAAGAATAGAGCGAAGGCCAGAAGCAAAAGTATATCCTATCTCAGGCATCATCTGAGACTGGTTGATGTCGGGCATATGATATTCCACTGGATCCTCCAAGGAAACTATGTTGCTTTTTTCCCTATCAAGCTCATTCATCATTGAGTATAGAGTCGTAGACTTTCCAGAACCAGTCGGACCAGTAATTAAAATAAGTCCATAAGGTCTCTTGATAGCTTCTCGGATCATATTCAGATTTACCTCTGAAAGACCTAGTTGGTCTAAAGGTTTAACCCCTTTTTCGGCATCTAGTATACGCATGACAATTTTCTCACCATAATATGCGGGCATTGTGGAGACACGAAAATCGACCTTACGTCTATCGATGTTAGCACTAAAACTCCCATCTTGAGGCTTTCTCTTTTCATCAAGACGTAATTTTGCCAATATTTTTATACGAGCCACAATACCGCTATAGATATTTGATGGCAACACAATACTAGTATGCAACACACCGTCCACACGAAAACGTACTTTCACCTTTTCTCCAGTAAACTCTATGTGTATATCAGAAGCACCACCCTCTAGAGCATTACGAAGTATCACAGCGACAATCTTTATCACTGGTGCATCTTCGACGATCTTTGCTTCTTCTCCTCCTTTTACTTCTTTTATTTCTTTACTTAGGTTCTCTTCACTGATACCTTTCGCACCATCTTGATCAAGCTCAGAAAGTGCTTCATCCACCTGACTTCCAAGACCTTTATAAGCCTCAATTATGCCCAAATAGTCACTTTTAGAAATAAGGTAAATTTTAAATGGTACACCGAGCTTGGCAGAAATAAATTGCAAAGCATCAAGCGCCTGTACATCTTCTCCATTTGTAACTCCAACTTCAAGCACGCCATCAGTTAATTGAATCGGAGCGAAATGATAATGTGTCGCTGAATCTTCTGATATGTACTTCAAAGCATCAAAAGACATGTGCTGTATATCCACTTTTTTTGTGGGCATTTTTAGATATTTACCTTTTATTTCGAGAATTTTTTCTTCACCTATGCCAGCTTCAATCAAAGCTTGATCAGTATCACCATTAAACTTCTCTTCCGCACGATTTTTTATTTCGCCTATTTGGCTTTTCTGTATAGTACCTTCTTTAGCTAGCTCTTCTAAAAAACTCATAATTTAATTAATTCGTAGAAGGTGTTAGTGGTGATGTTGTAGGGGTGATTGGTGGAACAGTAGCATCAGTTCCAAGTGGCGCAAAAGGGTTTAATCTACCCTCAGTTCCATCTGGTGTAAGTAAAATACTATGAGAACCATCCAAGCTAGTAAATGCAGTATCAGCGAAAATTGAGTCAACTAAATTTATATCTTTAACACCTAAAAGTAATGTGAGGAAATCTTGACTGATTGAAGTAATAGTAGCGCCCACCACACCATTTGAGGCTGTGGGATCTAAAGAAGAAGAGATTAAGTTGGCTGATTCAGAAGGATCTTTCTTTATATATAAAAAATAGACAGCAACAAGAATTGCTCCAACTACAACCAATACTATTATGTTCTTTATTTTTGACATTTTTTATTTTAATTCTTCAGCCAATAAGTTTTAATCTTGAAATTGTAAGTATAAGATGCGGCAGAAGTACCAGCCGAAGGTCCACTATTCACATCTGAAGCGAAAGAAATAGAAGATATGTCTACAATGCGAAGATTATTCTCTAGATCTTTTGTAAAATTAAGAAAATTATCATAACTACCCACTGTCGAAAACTCTAGATCCCAAATACCGTATTCCTTACTTGGGGTCTTGGCCACAACACCTCCTTGAATACCAAGGGCGGCAGGCTTTGAAGTATCAACGTCAGTTGAACTATATTTAACATCTTTTAAGACCATACCATAAGGTAAAGCGATCTGCCCTATCTCAAGAATCAAACGTATATTGTCAATGTTATTAGGTAAGAGTTTGCCTAAGTTCATTAAGTCATTGCGATCAATAGAATTTGCTTTAGCAGTCAGTAAATCACGCTTATTCTCAAGCTTTTTAGAATTATCAAGAGCTTCATTGTAAGACCTGAGTTGGGCTTGCTGTAAACCGACGCTGGTGTACATTGGATTAGTAAATACAAAAAAAAGAGTGAAGCTTATTCCTATTAAAATTGCCGGTATTACGAATCTCATCATAAAATTAATTTTGTGTTAAAAGTGTCTGCTTATAATTAACAAATGATGGATCGACCGAAAATTCTAACTCGAAAAGAACATTACCTTTTTCATCAAGAGTAAGGTTGGAAAATATTGGCTCGATTAAGTTCTTATCTTTTGCAAAAAGATCTGACTGTAAGGCAATAGAACGGTATCCGACTGCCAAGCCACTCATCTTTATAACAACTTTTACACTTTTCTCATTTCCTAGAGTATAGCCAAATTTAGTATAACGAACAGTCTTCATAGTCATAGCCTGTAATGCTTTAAAAATGGGCGTGATGGCCACATGATTATATAAAATCTCTGTTGAAGCTCGCAATCTTTTGTCTAAAACTTGAAGCTCTTTTATTTTAGAGGGTTCAAAACGATTCTTTGCTAAATTTAACTCATTTTCTTTTTGAGTAATATTTTTTGCAATATTATCTTTGTACAAATAAAGACCACCCGTCGATAAGATAACAGTAAATAAAATAAAAATACTAAGAATCGAAAATAGGCTTACGGAGCGCACGACAGCCACGCGCTCTTCCACCATAGGTTTTTTGGGAATGAATGATGTTTGAAAATTCTGCTCCATTGTACCTTATTATATTACAAAACAATAGATAACAAAAGCATAATGTGTATAACTCCGACGTTGGAAAGGCCAGCATACGACGTTTAGCCCCAAATACCGTAAAATCTCTGCAGGAAAAGCTTATTTTAGTTTTCTGAGTGCTAAACCAAGCGCAACAGCAAACTCAGCACCCATGGTTTCGAGAACTTTTTCGAGAAATGCAGGAGCATTAACCTTAGAGAACGGCAAACCGACTTCTATCTCTACTCTAAAATTATTTGCTGCCACTTCCTTGAGCCCCTTTAAGAGAGACCCGCCGCCAGTAAATATCACCTTGCTTATTGCCCTATTATATCTCTTTTCATATTCTGCCAATGCGTTGTTTGTCTCAGAGAAAATATAATCCGTGTGAATTCTGATAATATCAGCTAGACTTTTTTCTACTGGGTTATCGAAAAGGCCAAATTCCTTTTTCATTTTTTCTGCCTCAGAGAAAGGAATACTTAACGATTGAGAGATGGATTGCGAAATCTCGGCGCCTCCGCGCTCTATCGTATGGTAACTCCTCACCATGCCAAATTCGACAACAGAAAGCTTGGTTCGTGATGCACCAAAATCCATGAGCAAGACCGGAGAGAGTTCATGTTCAAAATTTGCCCTAATTGAAGAAAATATTTCAATCTCAAAAAAAGAAGCAGAGAGAGAACATTGAGAAATGATTGCACGGTATTTAGATATAGCGTCATTTTGTGTAGCGACCACAAGAACATTTGTCTTGTCTAACTTTTTTTGTGGAACACTAGCGCTATTATTATTTGAAGAACTATTCATTTCTTCAAAAGAAGACTCTTTCTGAGGCAACATGAAGTAGTCCAGTGAAACCTCAGTGATCGGTACTGGAATATATTTGCGAGCTTCTGTTGGTACTATAGATGCCAGCTCACTTTCTTTCACAGAAGCTGGTAAGTCTATAGTGAAAATTAAACTTGATTGGACGGGAATAGAAAAAGCCGGAGATGAAGTGGTGGCTCCAGATTGTTTAATAACTTCTTTTAGCGCTTCAGCTGTTTTTTCAACTGAAAGATTTGCAACACGTCCAAAATCGAGGCCGTCATAGGGACCAAGGGATATTGCTCCATAGGTTTCAAGTATTGCCCTCCCTCGCTTAACCTTAATCTCGACAATCTTAATCGCAGAAGAACCTATATCAACACCAACGGCGCTACTATCAGCACCGCCTCCTAAGTTACTAAAACTAGAGAAGAATTTTTTTAACGGATTATCCATCTATGTTATGATTATATCATATATGCCATTATTTAACACTATATTGAGCAATATGTTAAATACTATTTTCCCCACAAACTGCCTCTCTTGTGGGAAACGAGGATCCGATTTATGTATTACATGCATAGGTGACTTCCCCATCGCAGAACGTGAAAGTGCAAAATGGATTTTCCCACTTTATGACTATCGTCATCCGCCAATCAAAAAGACTCTGTGGCTTATAAAATACAAGGGTAAGAAAAGACTAGCTCAAATACTAGCCGAACTAATGCATGGCAAAATATTAGAGGAACTCTCAGAATTGTCTGTAATGGAAAATTATAATAACCCTATTTTGATCCCAATCCCCCTTTCTTCTAAAAGACGTAGAGAGCGTGGATACAACCAAACAGAATTAATCTGTAAAGAATTGGCCAAGATAGATGAAAATAAAAATTTTGAATTACATACTGATGTTTTAATAAAACCTAAAGATACCGAACATCAAGCTCGCATCAAAGACAGGCGCATTAGACTGAAAAATATCGCCGGTTCATTCTCTATAAAAAATAAAGAAGTCATGAAAAATAGAAATGTAATTTTACTAGACGATATCACCACAACAGGTGCGACATTAAACGAAGCGAGGAAAATTCTAAAGCAAAATGGAGCAAAAAAAGTCATCGCTTTCACCATAGCGCATTAGTTCTAATGTGTTAGTATTAATTAACTTAAATGATCGAACTTTTACTCACATATAAATATATCATTCTAGTGCCTCTTTCGATAATTGAAGGGCCGATAATTGCTGTGGTGGCTGGATTTTTAGTTACGCTTGGAGTTTTCAATCCTTTTGTAGTCTATGTTGTAATGGTAATTGGAGACGTGGTAGGTGATGCAATCGTATACTATATCGGATACTTCGGAAAAAGATTCTTAGGTTATTTTAAGATAAGCGATGAAAAGCTTGAGAAGGCAAGGTTGTACTTCCAAGACAATCACAAAAAAGCAATCATAGTATCTAAACTTGCTCATGGTGTGGGATTCACTGGATTGATCGCCGCTGGTGCATCACGCGTAGATTATCTTAGATATTTCAAAACATGTACGATCATTTCTTTAGTACAGTCTTTTATAATGCTGCTCATTGGTATATTCTTTGGACACACTTATATGGTAATCGAAAAATATTTAGACTATTACGCGGCCACCACAAGTGTGATTCTCTTAGTAGTGTTATTGTTTGTTTTGATGAAGAAATATAAGTTAAGTATAAAAATATGAAAATTCTTATTGTGGCAGATATGTATTATCCAGACGTGAATGGGTGTTCTTATTTTACCCAACGCCTCGCTCGATACAAAAAAGCAGAGGGTCATGAAGTAGCGGTGGTTGCTCCATCACGTTTTTTGAAAAATACAGATGAGAAAAAAAATAATATTCGTGTATTCGGTGTTTCTTCAGTGCAAATCTTAAAAAAAGTAAAAGATATGCGCCTGCCGCATCCATTTTTCATTCAATCCCAAATGAAAAAAATTCTAAAAGAATTCAAACCAGATGTGATTCATATGCAAGGTCATTTCACCATCAACCGAGCCATGCTTAAGGTAGCCAAAAAGCAGGGCTTCCCTATCGTAGCGACAAACCATTTTATGCCAGACAATCTAACTCATTATTTACCCCTACCTAAAAAAATTATTGGTTTGGTGAATGAGCTCATGTGGTATGACTTCGCAAGAGTTTTTAATAAAGTGCCATTCATCACCACACCGACAGAAATCGCCGCGAATATTATCCGCCCCCTACTCGATATTAGAGTGGTCTCAATCACGAATGGGGTTGATCTAGAAAGATTTAATACAAAAAATAATGGTATGTATTTACGTAGACATTTTAATATCGAAGAAAATAAACCGATATTATTGTATGTCGGTCGCCTCGAAGCAGAAAAGCATGTTGAGCAAATCATAGAAGCCAGCGCAAAAGCTATGAAGAAGGTGGATTTTTCTCTAGCTATTGTTGGGGGTGGATTTGAAATAAATAGCCTAAAGAAACAAGTAAAGAAACTGGGTATCAGCGACAATGTTTTTTTTACTGGATTTATGTCTGATGAAGATCTGCCAGCCTTTTATACTATCGCTGATTGCTTCATTAATGCTTGCCCGTTTGAACTCCAATGCCTAGCTGTCATGGAAGCTATGGCCTCAGAACTACCAGTAATAGCTGTTAACGCTGGTGCGTTACCCCACCTTATAAAGAATGAAGTGAATGGATTACTTTTTAAACCTGGAGACATCAATATCCTTGCCAAAGAAATTTATGACATGATGGTAAATGCAAACAAGAGAGAGGATATGGGCAAAAAGAGCTTACAAATAATAAAAAATCACAGCATTGAAAAAATGATTGAGAAATATCTAGCGATATACAAACAAGCGATTAAATATAACAAAAAGTTTAAAGAGGTGAGAAAGCATATTCCCACACAGTCTCAATAAAATTAATTTATCGAAGATGGAAACAAATCACAAGAAACTTAATATAGCGATGGTTTGTGACCCTATTGGTAGCAATAAATCAGGAGTGGTCGTTTCGACCATGCGATTTTCCCAACTTCTTAAAGAACGTGGTCATCATATTATTTTTATCGGAGCCCGATCTAAAGAACATAGGGGTCATAGCGAGCACAATGGGATAAAAGCGTATCGTTTCCGATCTATCCCCTTACCACAATCTGGAGGGTGGCACACTGCCCTCCCGACAGTGGGCGAATTAAAAAAAGTTTTTAAGGAAGAAAAAATAGATGTAGTACACATAATTCTGCCAATGTCTGGAGCTATAGTGGCAATACAGGCAGCTCGTGCGCTCGGAATCAAGTTGGTGACACATTCCCATTCTCAACCCGAAAATATCTTTATGAATATGCCGAAGGTTACAAGACCGACACTTGATAGATTATGGAATAAATATCTAAGCTGGGTATATACTCAGGCTGAATCATTAATATATCCCACCGAGATGGCTCGGGGTCTATTAGAAAAGTTAAATCATAAAAAACAACCTTCTACAGTAATAAGTAACGGAATAAATTTAAAAGAATTTAAGCCTCTAGATATTGGAAATTTTTATCATCGTTATAATATTCCTCTTAAAGCAACTAAACTACTTTTCGTGGGAAGATTGTTCCCAGAAAAATCCATCGACACTCTCATTAAATCAATACCACAAATAATCAAAGAGCATCCAGATACACACATAATGATAGTCGGAGGAGGACACCAAAGAACAAAGCTTGAAAAGCTTGCCGAGAAGCTCGATGTTCAAAAACATGTCACATTTTTAGGACTAGTGAGTGAAGAAGATAAAATCTTGGCATATAATGCAAGCGACATATTTATCCTGCCATCACTCGCAGAACTCGAAGGCATGGTAGTACTCGAAGCGATGGCTTGTGGTAAACCAGTCATAGTCTCTGATGCACAAATGAGCGCATCGAGATATTTTGTAGATGGTAATGGATTTTTATTTACAGCAAAAGATCACGCAGATTTAGCACACCAAGCTCTAAAATTAATAAAGGATGCTGGTCTAAGAAAAAGATTTGGTGAAGTTAGTCTTGAAAAAAGCCAAGCTTATGATATACACAAAAGTATTGCCTTACTAGAGGAAGTTTATCATTCAGCTCTAAAAAATAAAAAATAATGCAAGAATATCTTTTTGAAAACAAAATATATTACAGAAAGAATGAATTTAGGCCAAATAGACCAACTCTGGTTTTTGTGCACGGCGCTGCTGGTTCTTCTTCTGCATGGCTACCTTATGAGAAAATATTTGAGAATAAATATAATGTCTTAACTTACGATATACGAGGACATGGTAAATCAAAGAAATTTCCTAAATATTCGGACTACGAGATAGGAAATTTTGCCAACGACCTTCATGACCTAATCACACATTTGAATATTAAAAAATTTGTTTTAATTGGCAACTCCTTTGGTGCACTCATTGGTATAGAATATATAAAATTATATAGAGAAAGTGTTACTGCAATCATATTTACTTCACCTGAAGTTTATCTAAATACTGGATTTGTAGGTAAAATATTAAAACCAATCTTGAAGATCTCGACATTTATTCTGGGCTTATTACCTTTTAATCCTAAACCTCGTGGTCATGTAGACTACAGCAAACACATAAATTCAACTGATTGGAGTATCAGAAGGAACTTGGCAGACATGATAAATACGACACCTAGGGTGCATTTCTATACACTAAGACAATCTCTTATACCCGCCCAAAATTATTCACTACAGAAAATAAATGTGCCAACTCTGATCATCCATGGCGAAAAAGACACCATGGTGCCATTGAAAATGGCCATAAAAATGTCCAAGGAGATACAAAATTCAAAATTCAAAAGTATAAAAAACATTGATCACAATACCGCCCACAATGCCGCAAAAGAAATGTCCAAAGCGATAGAATCTTTTCTAAAGAAAAATATCTTTGCATAAAAAGACTAATTTGATACAATAACCATATGCAATTATATAAAACTTATTTTACTGATAAAAATTTCCTTATATCTTTTTTTGGTGGACTACTTTTATTGATAGTTAGCTTAGCTATGCAATTCTACATAAGTGGCTATGTAAACAATCTACCCAGCACTCCCGTAACTGATTTAATACTCAGCAACATAAGGGTTTATGACGTAGGTGGCATTTTTGTGTATGGATCCGTGCTGTTGTTGTTTATAGGATTATTCATTGGATTTGCAGAACCAAAACGTCTACCTTTTGCTATGAAAAGCATTGCTCTTTTTACTTTGATACGCTCACTCTTTGTCATCCTCACACACATTAGCGCCTTCCCAACTAGTATAGTCATAGAATCATCTTTTTTTAATAGCCCCCTGTTTACCGGAATTTTTACCGGCAATGATCTTTTCTTTTCTGGACACACTGGATTACCTTTTCTTTTGGCTTTAATGTTTTGGAAACAAAAAACAATTAGAACAATCTTCTTGGGATTTTCTATAACTTTTGCGATAGTCGTGCTACTTGGGCATATACACTATTCGATAGACGTTTTAGCAGCTTATTTTATTACTTATACAATTTTTGAAACTTGTAAATTCTTATTCAAAAAAGAATGGGAATTGTTTTTAAATAAACCCACCACCACTTCGGTCTAGTTCCACATGTCCCAAATAGCTCCTGCGATATTTTTTGGCTTTCCTTCTAAAGCATAATAATGCATATCTATAAAAGGTAACGTGTTGCACTCTATAATCCCCCAAGATTGTGAGCTAGCGTCTTTTGTTGGGTCCGGAATAATAGCATCAAAACCAACGACCGATACATCCATAACCCTGGCAGCTTTTTCAAAAATTGGAATAAAGCTTGGATGAAGTTCATCAATCATCTCAGATGTTGCTCCACCAAACAACTGACCTCGCCTATGAGAAAGAGAAATATTTAATCCTAATGTTAGTACATCTTCTATCCCCCAACCCAATCTTTTTATATGATCATGGAGTTCATCATCCATACGAATATGATATTTATAAATTTTTTCTTTATTTTTTTGATCAATTAATTGTTTTATTGTCCTTTGCCCATCACCGACTATTTGCGGCAAGCTACCTCGATAAAAACCCATCAACTTATCCCCGATAACAGTTGCACGACAGACATCTCCATAAAGATGTTCTTCCACAATCAACTGTGAACATATCTTCCGTGCGATGGTGATACCCATACGAAACTGCAATAAATCATTAATATGAGTAACAGTGTGCCGACCACGCGAACCGACCCGTGGCTTAACAATTATTGGTTTTTTAATATTAGCAAATATCTTTTCAAGTTTCTTTAGACTGGGCAATAGAAGTGCAGACAACTCTACATAGTCAGGCACCGGAATTTTATATTTCTTGAATTCTTGCTTCATTACCACCTTATCATCCCAGGAAATATGTTTATCAAGAAATTCTGGCCGAATAGGAATACTTTCAAAGTAGTAATACTTACTTTTGTTTTTAATCTTCAGTAGCGCCCGATACTGGTCTAACGGTTTACCTAAAAATATAACTTGCTCCATCAATATATCTCTTTTTTTTGCTTCTTCCCAAATAATTCTTGAACGAAATGTGTTGGCCTTATCAATATCATTGGAGAATTTGGCTATTTTTACAAAAACCAATGTTTTAAATAAAAATTCAGGAACTAAATCAACAAAATCTTTCACAAAAGATGGGACATATTTTATAAATTTTTTTACGTGATTATCAAGATTAAAAAAAATCGCGCTTTCAAGAAATGCAAAATAGTGATTTATGGGAGATTCTCCACAATAAGAACAGGTATTTTTTTTCAGAGCCAATTTATTCATCGATAGCATAATAACATAAAAAAGACAGCTCATGCCGTCTTTTTTAAAAAGAAAACAAATATTTTTTAGTGTCCGTCTCCATTAATCATAAACAAATTAAGTTAAAAAGTTTATAATGATCGACCATGTAATTATAGCATGTTTTACAAAAAACCCTTATATCACTCTTATTTTTTATCTTTATTCAACACCTCTTTTATTGCATCTATGATTTCATTGGGTGTAACAGTCGCTTTGACCATAAAACGCGCAGCCCCAAGGCTTTTACCTTTTTCAATATCACTCGCTTGGCCCAGATTAGACAGGAGAATGACGGGTATATGCTTAATTTTTGGATCACTCTTTATTCTACGTAAAATTTCAAAACCATCTATACCAGAAAGGATAATATCGAGCATTATAATATCAGGAATTTCTGTATTTATAAGTTTTAAAGCTTCTTCACCTTCACTCGCATGAAAAAAAGTGCATTTAGTAAGAGCAAGTTTGCGTGAAATAATGTCATTAAGAAATTGGTCATCCTCAACCCACATAACTCTCTTGCCTTCAAGATCGGCTGTAGTCATTTTTTTATTTATCATACCCTCTAAGGACTGAACTAAGTTAGATGAAATTTCCTCATTGTCTTCTCTAAACTGAGATCGTACTTTAACCAAAACCTCTTCTGGATCAAACTGAGCTTTGACTAAATAATCTTTGACCCCAAGTGAAAGTGCGCGATTAATCTCAACAGGTTGACCAGAGTTAGATACAATAATAACTGGGATATTAGAAATAGAAGCATCCTTTTGTTTAGCCTCCAAAATCTCATAACCATTCATCGTCGGTAAAATAATATCGAGCAACACTAAATCTGGTTTAAAAGATTTTATTTTTTCGTATCCCTTTAAACCATCTACAGCGAGGCTCACTTCAAAACCTTCAGCTATTAATTTTTGACTTAATGCATCCCCTAAAAATAAATCATCTTCGATTATTAGTATTTTTTTCATGATTAAATGTTTTCTTCCAATCGAACTGTAAAATAAAAAGTTGTTCCTTTTCCCTCCACACTATTAAACCAAATTCTTCCACCATTTTTTTCGATAATAGTTTTTGCGATATATAAACCAAGCCCTGAGCCATCAGTCTCATACTTTATGGCGTTACTTGCTCTAAAAAACTTTTCAAACACATCTTTCGCTTGATCTTTAGGTATACCTATACCATTATCAGAAATAGAGACAACTAAGTAGTCACTTTCTTTATTGACATCTATCTCAATCCTTCCCCCTTCTATTATATATTTAATAGCGTTTTCCAGCAAGTTTTGTATAACTGCACGAAGCATCTCTGGGTCAACATATACCTTTGGTAGATTCTCAAACTTGTTTTTATATATAATAGAAATTTTTCTTTTCAAGGCTTGCGGACTTATATCAAATAAAACATTATCCATTAAATCAATAATATCTATATGTTTAAATCCAAAGTGTACCCGCCCAGACTGAATCCCATCGGCGACCAACATATCGTTCACCAATGTGATCATCCGAGTATTACTCTCATAGCTTTTCATTATAAAGGTCTTTTGATCATTATTTAATTGACCCAAATCTCCATTTATGAGCATTGATAGAGTCCATTTGATGCCAGAGAGTGGTGTTCGGAGTTGGTGAGCCACAACAGATATAAAATTTGATTTAACTTCATCAAGATTTTGCAGTTTTTCATTGGCCCTGGAGAGTTCAAGGTCTCGCCTAATTAAAAGCTTGATGCTGGTGTTGTATTCAATTGTAATTTGCTCTAATTTGGCAAGTTTTCTCTCCATCTCTTCAACTTCTGGCAAGAAAAATACTCGAATATTAAGTTTCCATAATAAGCTTTTTAAAAAATCCCTCAAACCCCTCTTTTTTGCTGTAACATTTATCATGCTAATCTGCTAAAACACACACCACCACGGTTTCATTATGAAAAGCCGAATTACATTTTTCTATGTTTCTGACTTCACCTCCGAGTGGAGCTTGTTCTCCATAAGTATAAAAGCCAATAAGAGGAACATTCTTACCTATTGCCTCCTGAATTGCGTTTATTTCATCCCCAGATTTGTCACCGAAAAGTTTATTGCGAGCGATACAATTAAAGATAATGATTGCTTTAGGTAAACTGCCGTCCAATTGAGCGACTGCATCCTCTGCTGCTATTTGTGCCACCTTAACTGCTTCTTCACGACTACCGATCATCAAACGAATTTCTGAGCCTTCTGGGATTTCAGCAGCGCAAGTGATTGAGCCATTGGCGTCGACCGTTAGAGGGTCTCGAATCAATAATTCATCACTGCCAGGAGCTTTCATACCAAGCGGATAAGTAATGGCGAGCTTGGCTAAAACTTCTGTCCTTAAAACCTTTGTTTCTTCTTCTCCAAAATAATCTTCATAAATCTTGACCGCTGGATGACCATTAATCTCATTAATAACTGCTCCTTTTGATTTTGTAACTTTCATTGGCTCACCTATAGGGATCCAACCATGCTTCACACCGATACCCATTTTGAAATTACCAGAGAGTCCTAGACCCACCACGGAACCTGAATAGACTTTATCATTGACATACTGATACGTCTTTTTAAATTCGAAATCATCTCCTGAAGCCCCACCAACAACAGGAAAGTGGGCGCCAAGAGAATCTAAAACACCACGGACAATATCCGCGCCATTCCCCACTAGTACGTCTGGCAACATCAAAAATGCTTTGAGTGTATCACCCGCCTGCTCTTTAACTTTTGTAGCAGCGAATTTTCCTGCTTCGCGAGGATTTTCCATAATGTGTTGTCCGACACCCACATAATACTTTATTTCTGGTGATTTTATCGCCATAATAGCTACAGACCTTTCCTTGAGTGGACCATTTGTCGTAATCTCTCCCGACGTAGAAGAACCAACCAGAAGAGCGCCGGGAGCGACCGAGCGCACTCCAGCGAGCATTTTCTCTTGATCATATTTAATAGAAGAGAAAACAAATAGTAAATCAGGATTCTTATCTCCGAGTTGCTCGATCGCATCCTGACACGCATTTACCCCAACCGTATAAGAATCCTCTCCAGACGATGCACCCACACTTGCTCTTATTCCTTTTGTTTCCATAAAAATATAGGTTAATTTATAATAGTACCAGAGTACCAGTGTAATTGTATCAATTTACGCAAAGTAATGCTAGTAAATAGCTTATTGTCACATCTTAAATCATTCATTAAAAAAACAATTTCTAATCAAATTCTTTTTTCTCGATAAGTAAAGAGACCGAAACCCTGAAAACGATGACAACTAAATATGCTGAAATTATCGAAATATAAGTAAAATTCAGCAAACTCCATAAGTATATATTAACAATAAATACCAAACTCAGTAAAACTAAAAAGTAAATATGCGACGGATCGCTTTCATACTAAATTGCCTTTGGCGGAGCCGGGCGGATTCGAACCGCCGAGGGGTTTTGAAGCCCCTGCCTCTTTAGCAAAGAGGTACGTTAGACCACTCTGACACGGCTCCTTTTTCTATTTATCACTCTATCATATTCTGCATATTTTTCCATTGGTTTTTCCATTTTTTCTGCTATACTCCCCTTAGTTTTGAAAAGTCAGCATGGAGCCGTGGATGAGTGGTTTAAATCAGCGGTTTACTAAACCGCCGTCCTTTATTGGACCGTGAGTTCGAATCTCACCGGCTCCGCCAATGTTTTGTGATATTATTTATATATGGAAAATATAAAAACAAAAATGCAACCGTTTGCTCCTGTTGTAATGCGAATTGCCCTTGGTTTGGTCATGTTTTGGTTCGGTTCACAACAAATAACCAGCCCAGTTTCATGGATTGGATACTTGCCAGAATGGATAGATAAATTGCCCATTAGTAAAATGAATTTTGTTTACATGAACGGATTGTTTGAGCTAGTATTCGGAGCACTTCTGATAGCCGGATTTTACACAAGAATAGTTGCAGGACTTCTCTCTCTGCATTTATTCGGAATCGCATTTAGTGTCGGATATAACGAAATAGGTGTTCGTGATTTTGGACTCAGTATGGCTTTAATTTCCATATTTTTACATGGATCAAGTGCTTGGTCCCTAGATGAATATTTTGAGAAAAGAAAGTTAGAGAATAAGACTATTTAACTATTTTCTTGTATTCCTTTTTTAGTTTAGCCGCAAAAGCTACTATCTCCTTTCTATGAGCTTTGTATTGCTTGGCATAATTTGCTGATATTACATCTACTGCCTTGTGATATAGAGGGCCAGATAATTCTTTTACTTTTTTGGCTTCACTTTGCACTTCTTTTTTTACTTTGGCTAAAAGAGCGGACGTCTTCTTTTGATGCGCTTTTGCATCGGGCCCTAAAAGGTAATATGCGCCAGCTCCGATCGCCGCTATCGCTCCTCCTATCGCCACCTTCTTACCACCAGACATCCCTTTATATACAACCTTTTTTACATTTTTTTTCATATGATTTAGCAAAATCACGCTTGGCGCAATTTATATTTAAAATAATAATTAGTTAGACATCTTTGTCTTCTTCGTAGTTTTTTTCTTTTTTATAAACCTATCTAGGAATTGGAATAATGTACTCTCTCTAATGTCAGACAATATTTCTTTCGTAGTGTCTCCTATATTGTTTATATCTGCTTCCGCTTTATCGATAATCCTAGAAAAAGTACGACTAATGCGGACAAGGTAGAATACAAGTACCCCGACCAATACCCCCAGAATTACAAATCCGATTGAAGAAATAAAAAAGAAAGCTTGTGATTGTTCGATTGCATTCATGATTCAATTGTAACATAAATGTTATATAATCCATAAATGGAACTTCATGATAAACTAGAAACAAAATTCAGGCTGGATGTAAATCAGAAAAAGGCACTACATAAGCTCAAACTTTTCTCCGTGGCTGACCTGATTTTCGACTTCCCTGTTCGTTATAGCGACATAAGTGAAGTAAAAAGAATCACAGAATTAACTGCTGGAGATGTGGCGACGGTCTATGGTAAGGTTTCAAACCTGAGAACTAAAAAAGGGTTCCACTCAAAAATACCCATGGCTGAGGGGACAATAGAAGACTTATCGGGTAAAATTAAAATTATTTGGTTTAACCAAGCCTATCTAGCCAAGATGATCCACGAAGGTGACACTGTAAAATTAACCGGCAAAGTGACAGAAAGTAAAAGTGGCACTTACCTAGCAAATCCAGAATTTGAAAAGATGCTCGATATGCCCATAGATTCACACAATACGCTCTTCAGACCCCCTCGCGTTGCAGGCACTCCCCCTTTGCAGGGGGAGATAAAAAACGAAGGATTTTCTTACCCTATTTATGCTGAAACTCGAGGCATAACTTCCAAGTGGTTTTATCATGCAATAGAAAAAATACTTAGGGAAAAAACATTAGATAATCTAGAGGATTATGTGCCAGCCGATATTTTAAAAAAGTATAACTTGCCGACACTCAAGACTGCCCTTATATGGATACATAAACCAAAAGATAAAGATGATGCTGAATCTGCCCGCAAAAGATTTGCTTTTGAAGAAGTCTTTTGCATCCAACTCGAACGTCAGCATGATAAATTTGAATACAGAAAAAATAAATCTTTCCAAATTAAGAAAGACGATGTGAGTGTGCAAGATTTCCTGAAACGCTTCCCTTTTGAACCAACAAATTCACAAAAAAATTCCATTGAAACCATATTAAATGATATCGGAAAGAACGTCCCTATGTCTCGCCTGCTCGAAGGCGACGTCGGAAGTGGTAAAACAGCCGTAGCAGCTACGGCAAGCTATCTGACAGTCAAACAGCGACCGAACGGGCAGAACTTTGGAAACTTGCAAGTAGCCTATATGGCACCCACAGAAATACTTGCGGCTCAACATTTCGAATCTTTTATACAATACTTCCGCCACTTGCCTATAAACATTGGGCTGATTACCGGTTCGGGGTGTCGGAAGTTTCCCTCAAAGACGATTGGCCCCGCAAACGGGGCAAGCTGGACTGATATTTCTCGTACACAATTACTTAAATGGGTAGCAAATGGGGAAATACCTATTTTGATCGGTACCCACGCCCTAATTCAAAAAGCTGTTAAATTTAAAAACTTAGCCCTCGTGGTTATAGATGAACAGCATCGTTTTGGTACAGCTCAAAGACGAAAACTAGTCCGTAAAGACGGCGTCGCGCCCCACCTACTATCCATGACTGCCACTCCCATCCCCCGCACACTCGCACTCACTGTATATGGAGACTTAGACCTCTCACTCCTAGACGAGATGCCAGCTGGAAGAAAACAAATTATCACAGAAATAATCACACCAAATAAGCGCACAGAGACTTATGAAAAAATAAGGAAAGAATTAGAATCTGGTAGACAGCTCTACATTATCTGCCCGAGAATAAATGAACCAGACCCAGAGAAAGAGCTCGCACTCAATATGAAATCAGTCACTGAAGAAGCCAAGAGGTTGAAGAAAGATGTGTTCAAAGAATATGAGATAGGAATACTTCATAGTAAAATGAGTAAGGAGAAAAAGGAAGCAGTGATGCAAGAATTCACCGAGGGAAAAATTCACATCCTCTGCGCCACCTCAGTAGTGGAAGTCGGTGTGAATGTCCCAAACGCCACCGTCATCGTCATTGAAGGCGCCGAGAGGTTCGGCTTGGCCCAGCTGCACCAGCTCCGCGGACGCGTGATAAGAAGCACTCATCAAGCTTATTGCTATGTCTTTGCCGAAGCGAAAAGCGAGAAGACCATGGACCGACTGAAAGCCCTCAAAACTGCAAAAAATGGCTTTGAACTTGCCGAGCTCGACCTCGCCCTACGAGGCGCTGGTGAACTCGGAGGCACTAAACAATGGGGCATCACAGACCTAGGCATGGAAGCGATAAAAAATTTAAAGATGGTCGAAGCCGCACGAACTGAAGCAATAAGACTAATAGAAGAAGACCCAGAACTTATAAACTACCCCTTACTCAAACAAAAAGTTCACCAAAAAGTATCGGAATTCCACTTCGAATAATAGGATATTAAACTTTTTATATTATAATTGCTGAAATTATAAAATAAATAACTAAAGCAAAAATATCTTGGACGATAGTTGTAAACGGTCCAGCTCCAATAGCTGGATCTTTACCAAAATGCCGTAAAAGAAGAGGGACTAGGGTTGCGATTATTACCGAACAAATTGAACTTACAACAATAGATATAGCAACTACAAAAGAAACCTCAATATCATTAAACATAATCATAGAATAAATAAAAAGTAATACCCCTAAAACTGTTCCCAATAAAAACCCCACAAAAACTTCTTTTACTAAATATTTTGCGAGATTAATCTTTTCAATAACCAAGGCTCGTATAAAAAGTGTTTCTGTTTGCGTACCCACTGCGTCAGACATGTATACAATCACGGGTATAAAAAAAGCAAGAGCTAGTCTTTCCAATAAAGCACCCTCAGATGAGCGAACAATTAATGTAGCCACCATACCGCCCACTAACCCAAATAAAAGCCATGGCAAGCGAACTTTTACAAGACGCATAGCACTAAACTTCACAATATCTGTAATTGGTTGATGGGCTAAATGGCCCATTGATTTATGATGATGTATAGATTTTGTAATTGTATTATTATCCATGACCTTATTATCTTATCCTAGATTAATTGTTCCGTTTGCTATTAATATCAAGAACCAAGACAAAGCTATAAGTAGAAGTCCTATAAACAATCTCATTGTGCCACGCGAATCTTGTTTCCATTGTTGAATATCTTCAATCTTTTTTCCAGCTGCAATTAATAAAATTATGATGATTAGGGGTGAAACAAAAATGAAATTATATAAAACTAAAAGCATTAAAGCCTTGAAATCAAAATACTGGGAAAGAATTGTTATTATTGCAAGATACGGGGCTCCTGTGCAAGGCAATTCAACGGCCGATACAAAGGCTCCGAGAAACATAATCCCAAAAACAGACATACGAGAAGCATAATTATGTAATTTTTGACTTGCGGTTTTAGGTATAGAAAGTGAAAAGCCACGGCCATACCAAAAATAATCTTTAATCTCTAAAAGTCCAACAAAAATAACAATAATACCAACCGAGATAGAAAGATATTCAACAACAAAAAGTGGAATACTAGCAAAATAATAAACTAAGCCAATTCCTGCAGCTAGATAGACCACAAATACAGAAGCAGTATATACGAACCCAAGGAACACCATTCTCTTAATAGAGCCACCCGAACCTAAGATTACTGAAATCATTAAAATCAAAACACCAATAGCACACGGATTGATTGAATCAATTGCTGCTGTGATTATAACTGTAAGTATTGTAGGTAATTGTGCTTCTATTCCCATATTATTTTATATAATTAAATTTTCCTTTATCTATGGCAATCTTTGTAAAATTACAAATCTGATCAGTTTTATCTTTTTCATCAGGAGTAAATTCAAAAATTATGCAATCACCGGGAGGAATTTTTGATTCTCCAGACAATACATATTCAGGATAATCTGCAATTTTGTTCTGTTTAATTTCCATTCCTTCGGTCTTATACACAAAAACTTGAAGTTTACCCTCTCGCCCATCTTCACATTTATCACCATCTATAAATCTTTCATATTTCTCTCGGCCTGGGAAATTAAACTCACCGTAAGCAAGATTACCACCAATAACTTTAAAAAAGTTACTCAGAGAGATGTCTCTTTTATCCATTACAACTCCCTCTACATGAATTCTTTTATCACCATGTTCATGCAGATCAGTTTTACCAATTCTGTTAAAAAATCCAGTTGGTTTGATTAAATCTAATTCTTCTCCGCAAGTAAAAATCCTAAAATCAGCGTGCCAGTGGACTGGCCCACCAGTGGCTGATTTGTTATTTTTATATATAGTTGTTCCGGAAAGATAAAACGTAATACCCAAAGAGATAATTGTAATTAAAACAAATACAGAAATTTTAAAAGCCTCTGAAGATTTTGGATATAAGCTTGCCAAAATCACTAAAAATGAAATTAAAAAACCACCAATCGTAACAAAGGAAAAAGAATTTTTTGATATCGTCTCTACTAAAGTGGACTCATTCCCAACATGCGCCAAAACAGAACTGGCGCTCATAAAAAAGATAATGACTAAAAAAAATAAATGTCTTTTCATCACAAAATTTAACAAAATTCACAGACAGCTGAAGCTTTTTCCTTATGCTTACTAATAGAAGGATCACCACAACACTGCTTGCAACAAAAAGTAGAACCCTCCAAAACAAATTTCCCTTCGGATCTTTTTTTCTGCTTCCCACACTTTGCGCAAGTAAAAATTTCATCTACGCCTGTCTTTTGGTTTTCCATGACTATATTATATCTTATAATCTAAATAAATTACAAGGGTTCTTTAAAAACCTTTTAAAACTCGTTAATGTCCACCCTCCTGGACTCGAACCAGGGACCTGGCGCGTATAAGGCGCTCGCTCTACCAACTGAGCTAAGGGTGGATATTTTTATTACTAACTTCAGAAATATATTTCAAACCCATTATTATATATTCCAAAAGATCTCGATTATCAAACATTACACAACAAGTCCCCTTACCAAAGCCATTTTTATAAGTTATCGATGCCAAATTAGTCTTTTTAATGTATGGCTTCGTAAATTGGCTTACTGGTATTCTAAGCTCTTTTGACCAAAAAGCAATAGATTTATTAATATTCATATCGGAATATAAATACAATTTAACTTTTAATTTTTTCCTTTGCACATTAAACGAATCAAGCCAATTGATAAAGAACTTAACCATTGCGGGATTTGTATTTGTGAGAGCAACTGAAGTATTTTTAGCTTTAGTGCCTTCTCCCCAGTACAAGAACATGCCCAATAAGAAAATTTCTCGTTTTGAGAAAACACCTATGTCTTTCGACACTTTTTCATAAACCATCTTTAGGCGGGCTTCTTTTTTAGCTCGCATTGTATTCCTGTAGCGTTCAATACGAATTGGGCTATTGTCCCTCAACTCTCTAATTCTTTTTTCACTAAGAGGAAAATCTTTAAGCCACCCACTCAAGGTGCTCTTACTTACACCAATATGATCTTTAATCTGGCTATAACTCATCCCCTTTTGACGCATAGCTAGAGCCTTTTGTTTATCTAATTTTCTTGCCATTATAGTGAACCTATGAATGATAGGTATTGGCATAGTATACCATGGTTCGTATACACGAGTAAAACTACCCTTCCCTCTTAAGTACGCAAAGAGATTACCGCCTTTTTTACTGTATCATACATAACTGGAAGCTCTAGATAATCTATAAAAATAGCTATCCAAGAGAGCCATATAGGTATCGCAACAAGAGAGGTACCCACAAACTGCTCGTAAATTATCTCATCAGTAATCCAAAATAGATGAATCCATTGAGAATTAATCAAGAACAGAAACAACAAACTTTTCCATTTGAGATCCACACCTTGTCGATACTGGTGAATATAAAAAACTGTACTAGAAATAATCGCAGGGATCTCAAAATAATCTATAAGTGCAATGACAATATTCCAAAAAACACTAGGATCCCAAAATGCATGTCCAAAAACTTTAAAGAAAACAATATTGGTCGTCATCCAATATAGGTGGACTATTTGTGACAAAAAAAGCAGCGCCGTGAGTGGTGCGATAATCTTATACCATCTCTTATACCATCCCCAAAATTTATTTTGCATTTTAGATTTTAAATTTTCAAACTGGAAATACTTAAACTGCAGCTGGTGCAGGTGTTATGATTTCCTTTTTTTTCAAGACTATCCCATGCGCCGTGAGCAACTTCTCATATTCTTCTTGCTCCAATGTCTCCACTTCGATGAGTTTCTTGGCTATAGCATCAAAAGCTTTACGGTGTTCATTGAGGACCTTTTCAGCAGATTTTAATCCATCAGTAATGATTCTTGAAATCTCAGAATCGACTTTTGCAGAAATAGCTTCAGAATATTCTTGTTCAACCACTTCCCCATAATGAGCTCTGCCACCTCCACCATTAAGGGCTATTGGACCAATAAGATCAGACATACCCCAACGTGTGACCATCGCCTTGGCTAGGTTTGTAGACATTTGTAGATCAGAGGAAGGGCCAGTCGTTATATCCCCAAAGATCATTTTCTCTGCCACATATCCACCGAGAGACATAGCAATATCATCGATAAATTCTTTCTTTGACTGTAGGCGTCTTTCTTCGAGTGGAAGCTTCATGGTGTAGCCCCCAGCATTCCCACGAGCGATTATGGAAACTTTATGCACTGGGTCAGCATACGGAAGTACTGAAGCCACTAGAGCGTGTCCAGCTTCGTGATATGCAGTAATTTCTTTTTCTTTCTTAGAAAGTAGATGACTCTTCCTCTCGGGCCCAAGCATGACTTTCTCAATCGCTCGTATTAAATCAAATTGGAAAACTTTTTTTCTGTTTTCACGAGCAGCTAATATTGCACCTTCGTTCATTAGAGAATAAAGGTCAGCACCCGAGAATCCAGGAGTGCGCTCCGCGATTAATTTTAAATTAATATCTTCCGCCAAAGGCTTCTTCATCGCATGTATCTTTAATATCTCTTCACGGTCAGCGCGATCAGGTAAATCAAGCAGCACTTTTCGATCGAAACGTCCTGGGCGAATAAGCGCAGGGTCGAGAACATCTGGCCTGTTGGTCGCCGCCATGACTATCACCTTGTCGTTTGGTTCGAAACCATCCATCTCCACCAATATTTGGTTCAAAGTCTGCTCACGCTCGTCATTCCCCCCGCCAAAGCCTCCACCGCGTGTGCGCCCGATAGCATCTATCTCATCTACGAAGATAATAGCTGGAGCTGCTTTCTTTGCCATTTTGAAAAGGTCTCGTACGCGAGATGCTCCGACACCCACAAACATCTCCACAAATTCTGATCCAGACAAATGGAAGAATGGGACGCCTGCCTCCCCTGCCACCGCTCGCGCGAGCAAGGTCTTGCCTGTACCTGGAGAACCAGTCAAGATGACGCCTTTTGGAATACGCGCGCCGATATCGAGGAATTTTTTAGGACTCTTCAAGAAATCAACAATTTCTTTTAATTCTTCTTTCGCTTCTTTGCATCCGGCCACATCTTTGAAAGTCACGCGATTGTTTTTATCATTCGGATCTGTGATGCGAGCCTTTGACTGTCCGAAAGTCATCGCCTGTATGCCTGCACCTTTGACTTGTCTAGATAAATACCAGAAGAAAATTAAAATAAATACTATTGGAAGAAGGAAAGGCAAAATATTTAAGAGTAAGAACATAAAGCCACTTTCATTTTTTATTTCTATCCCTGTATTAGATAGTGCGAGCGGTGTCACACCATAATTAAATAAAGTCTGTGAAAGCGCTGAGCCCACTTCTTTCTTAGCTATCTTTACCTCATCATTTTTATAAGTAATAGTCAGCTTGTCGCCCTCCACCAAAATATTTTTGACCTCTCCAGTAGAAACACTTTTGGCTAAATCAGAAATCGGAATTTCTGGTATTACTTTTGCACTATCAGACACGACTAAATATACGGCCGTGATGAGCATAAAAATAAATACTGACCCGACAACACTACTGCCAAACTTTGGTGTCTTAATGTTTTTTTTACCTTTATTTTGACCTACATTCTGCCCCGCTTTTTTATTGAAAAAATTAAAATCCATTGATACAGATTAACATAAAAAAGAAAGAAAGTGAAATATTTTAATTCTTAATTTTAACATAAATGTTATCATGTAATGATGTCCCATTACGCTGAAAACAGAAAAGCGAGGTTTGACTATGAAATCATTGAAAAATACGAGTCAGGTATTGAGTTTTTGGGCGTGGAGGTAAAGTCTGTACGAGGAGGACAAATGTCGCTTGAAGGGGCTTTTGTAATAGTTCGGGGAGGTGAAGCTTTCTTAATAAATTCGAACATTCCACCATATCAAGCCAAAAATACTCCAAAAGACTATGACCCACTTCGCAACAGAAGACTTCTGTTAACTAAAAAGGAAATTGCTGAGCTGGCAGGCAACGCCAAAAACAGGAGTTTGACAATTGTGCCAATTTCAGTGTATAATAAAGGTAGAAAAATCAAAGTAGAAATTGCTTTAGTTAAAGGCAAGAAGAAATTTGATAAGCGTGAGACTACAAAGAAGCGCGAGACGGATCGTGAGATTCGTCGAGATATGCGAGGTAAGGAATAAGAACTTTGAAAATAAGAAAATGCGGAATATAAGTTTTGCAGGGGTTTCGTAGGCTGACGAGCCGAGAACTTCAGAATTTTTTAAGCTTCAAAAAATTCGTACCGGAAAAATTTATATTCCGTATTTTCTAATAACATGGGACTGCTAGGCATAGACAGTAGGCCGTATGTATTTGATGCATATCGAGAATGGACGTAATCTCGTAAAACTTCGTTCAATAGCTTAATTGCAAAATTAGCTTCCAAAGTAAAAGCGGCTGTCTCTCCATACTTCGGTATGAATGACTTCGCTTTTGCTCGAGTTTCCGCTTTAGCGTAAGCTCGTGTCTCTCTTATAGACTTCCGATATATCAGTAGAGGCATAATATTATCGGGATAGCATATTGACCGTTCCGCCAATAGTGCAAAACAAAGGAACTCGATTTAAAAATATTTGGCGCGTTTAAGAATTTTTTAATCTAAACAAAAAAGCGCGCTATATATGTAGACTTCAATGCAAAAGCCTTCTGCACACGAGTTCAATTCTCGTCAGTTCCACAAAAAATAAGAGTATTAAATCCAAGGGAAATTAACAATTTGCCTTAAAGTTATATAATAGATAACAAGTGTTGGCTGTTCGAAAACAAAAGAGAAAGGCTAGTTGTGGAAAATGTAATCACAATAGAGGTCACAGTGCATCGCAAAGGCAAGTGGGACTTACGAGTCGAACTTGCCTTAGAATTGGAAGAAGGTAACGAAAACAATATTGAGAAAATTACCTTTAATCAACTCAAGTCAGAACAGGAAATTATACAACTGAACTGATTAGGTCAAAAAAACTTAACGGAAAAAACCTATGAGTGCATTCAAGATCGTTAAATGCCATCTCAAATCTTGTAGACGGAAAATTCCCGTCAACAAAGCAGTGAAAGAATACGGTTTATTCTTTTGCAAACACGCTCACGCCAGTGAGTTCAACGCTGAAGAGAAACGTAAGCAGGCAAAAAATCCTCCTTTTTTTCTCAGGAAATAGAATCTTCCACAGAAATTAGGACGTGCCGAAAGTGCTACCTATTAGGACACATCAAAGGGAACTAGTAACTCCCTTATTCACTCAGAGCTTCGGCTTTGGGTGAATTTTATTTATAAACATAAAAAAGGCATCTTTTTATATGCGGAGTATCACAACAACAACCTGTTGACTTTAAGCCTGTAATAGGCTATATTCTTATGAGTCAGAGGTGTCAAAACCTTGCTAGGTTTTATTTACATAAATTGCGTGAAAGAATAAACAACCAAATACGGGCGACGGAACTTCGGGTTTTAGACAGTGAAAATAAAAATCTCGGTGTTTTGAGCATAAAAGCCGCTTTGGAATTGGCGCAAAGTAAAGGTTTGGACTTGATTGAGATAGGTCCAAATGCTAATCCCCCACTCGCAAAAGTGATGGATTTTGGAAAGTATCAGTACGAAGCTAATAAGAAATTAAAAAAAGCTAAGGCTGGTGCGAATAAAACAGAGACGAAAGGTATCCAGGTAAAGATAGGTACCGGTGATCACGATCTAGAACTAAAAGCAAAAACTGCTTCGAAATGGATCAAGGAAGGACATCGAGTAAAAGTGGAACTCTTCCTCGCTGGACGCGCAAAGTACATGGATGAAAAGTTTTTGCGAGAACGCTTAGATCGAGTTTTACATTTAATCACCGAAGAATATAAAGTTTCCGATAGTTATAAAAAGGGTCCAAAAGGTTTAACAACAACAATCGAAAAGAAATAATTTTATGATGAAAACAAATAAATCATTTTCAAAAAGATTAAAAGTTACAAAAAATGGCAAAATTTTAGCTAGAAAGCCTGGTTTTAACCATTTCAATGCAAAGCAATCACGCACCAAACAATTAGCCGGCAAAAGAAGCGCTAATTTTGTTATCAAAAACAAAGCAAAGAGCCACTTGATGCCTTTTATCTAATAATTTATAAATAGTTAATTAAACAACATGACAAGAGTAAAAAAGGGAGTACATGCACTAAAGAGACGAAGAAGCGTATTAAAACAGACGAAGGGTTTTCGTCATGGACGAAGCACAAAGGAGCGACAAGCAAAAGATGCTCTTTTGCACTCTGGCAACTATGCTTTTGCCCACCGAAAAGACAAGAAGTCACACAATAGAAAACTTTGGAACATCAAGATCAACGCTGGTGCACGCGAGCTTGGAATGTCTTACTCTCAATTCATGGGAGCACTCTCAAAGAAGAAAATTTTGGTTGATCGTAAAATACTCGCGGATCTCGCAGAACATCATCCAACTACTTTCGCTAAAGTTCTCGAAGCGGTAAAATAAAAACGAAATTAAAATAGTACGAAATTTTTATACTTTGTATTCAGCTATTTTATCTTTCTTAACTAATGCAATTAAATCTTCTACTATTTTCTTCGGGTTATTACCTATAATAATTTTAGTATTAGGACGATGTCCTTTGTCAATAATTTCTTTAAGCTGATCACCCATTTCCCATGGTCCTTCAAAAATACCGATAGGCTTATTGTCCTCAAAGGCAATAGTAAACTCGTGGATAGTGCCAATGCGCCCACAACCGCAGATGACTGCGTCAGCGCAACGAGTTAGGAGTAAATCCCTTCCAGGATATCCAAAACCGGTATACATAATCAAATCCATATAATCAAGAGGGAGTTTGTAAACTTGAACATGTTCTTTTTCGGAAGCTGCTGGAGATATACCAATAGAAATCCCACCTACTTCTTTAACACCGATTGCAGCCCACATTGGGAAACCATTCGTCGCTCCAGTCACTAGCACAGCACCTTGGCGAGCAATTTCACGTCCGAGTTCTTTTGCTTTTTCTAAAGCATCTACCCCACAGTGACCAGTCTCAGCAGCGCCAGAAACGCAAATCTTTATCTGATTATGTCCGTGTTTAGTATTTAACAAAGGTTCCATAATAACATTATACATTATCTAACAAACAATTGTTACACTATCCCCCTGTTCTGGCGCAGATGCGTTGATTCCTAAATTATCTCTAAGTTTCTGCACTAGAAACATTGCTGATTTAGGTTCACCCATAACCACAAAAACTTTTTTTAATGTTTCCGACATATTTTCAACAAAAGCCATTAAGCCATCGGAATCTTTATGCCCTGAATACCCAAAAATTGTCACAATATGTGCTCGAACTATCACATCTTCACCCGTTATACGCACTGTTTTAACCCCTTCTTGAATTAAACGTCCAGGACTACCTACAGCCTGATACCCTGTCAAAAGAAGAGTATTGTTTGGATCAGGCAAGTAATGCCTTTCATGATGCACCACACGTCCACCAGTCGACATTCCACTACCAGCAATGACTATCTTTGGATTAGTAACATTACCTATCATTTTTGATTCTTCTGATTTTAAGGTGCTATGAAGGCCTGGAAAATCAAAAAGGTACTTATCACTTTTCATTGCATGTTGCGCATTTTCATTTAAATAACTTTTAAATTGCTTAAAAACTTCCGTCAAACGAATAGCGAGTGGGGAATCAAGGAAAATAGGCATCACAGGAATTCTATTATTTTCCACCAAGGAATTAAGTTCGAAAAGTAATTCCTGAGAACGTTCAAGGGAAAAAGTAGGTATAATGAGCGTCCCCTTCCTTTTATAATTATCTTCAATTGTTTCCTCTAAAAACTTTATACGATCATCTCGTGATTCATGATTTCTATCACCATAAACAGACTCCATTATTAAATAATCCACATTTGGGACAATTTCGGTGTCAGGAAGAATCGGCGAAGGACTATTGCCTAAATCTCCAGTAAAAAGAATACGTTTGCTATTATAACTAAACAAAACCATGGCTGAACCCAATATATGCCCAGCATCCCAAAAAGACACTTCCAAGTTTGGAGTTATCTTTATTGTTTCGTGATATTTAAATCCTTGCCATAAAGAAAGCGCTAATTTAATGTTCTCCGGAGAATAAATTTTATCTAAATGCAGTTCCGTATTTTTCGACAATATCCCCGCAGTATCTTCGAGCATTGGACCCGCAAGACCGCGTGTAGGCTCGGTAGAATAAATTTTCCCGCGAAATCCTTCACTGATAAGTTTAGGGACACGCCCTAAATGATCCACATGTGCATGGGTGATAAAAAGGGTGTCTATTTGTCCTGAATCATAGGGAAAAGGATCCCAGTTTATATCATCCGCCACTTTCGTCCCCTGAGTAAGACCACAATCAACCAAAATTTTCTTACCATCAACTTCGAAGAGGAAATTCGCTCCTGTTACAGAACCAGTCCCTCCACAAAACGTTATTTTTGCAGTCTTTTCCATTATTTTAATTGTACCCCATTTTCTTTAGCAAACATAATTCTTTTATAAAAATAAAAAATGGCCATTGACCCACCAAATAAATCAAAAAACAAATCGGAACCTGTATCTAAATAATCAAAAGGGTTTTGGGCCGCAACGCTATTAACCAACATTTCGTAGATCTCCCATCCGACCCCGACAAGTAAGACAAAAGCAAGTACTTCAAGAACTACATTTGGAGATTTTTCTTTGAAGGGATAAAGATAGACACAAAGTAGAGCAACCCAAAATCCGCCCAGAAAATGCATGATCATGTCGAAATATGATACAGCTGAATACCAGTAGAACTTATTAGCTAAGAAATTCGTTATAAAAATAAAGGAAATGAGGTATATCAGTGGTTTTATCAGCTTTTGTCTGCCCATTATGTCATTTTATCACACAAAATGACTTTCTGATAAGAAAAAACCCCGTAAAATCGGGGGTACTTCTTAGGACTATTTCAGATGTATTACCATAGCTTATAGCTAGGTGGGTGAGAGACGTATTAAACCAAGGTTTAATACGATCGACTCTCCCATAAATTAGTGTCTAGGTAATAACCGGAAATAACCCTACTTAAATTATAGCAAGACTAGAGACATATGCAACTAGACAGAAAGAATCTTTTGTTTCTGAATTAATTTTCGAACGAAAAAATTATTATTTGTGCTCTGCGTATATAAAATCAGTGTCAATTTTCTTATACTCAAATATTTCGTCTTTCTGGAAGAAACGTTTTACTTCAGACTCGCCAGCTTCTACAGATTCTGATGCATGAACAATGTTTGATTGAGTAGATAGAGAAAAATCTCCACGGATAGTGCCAGCAGTAGCTTCCCAAGCCTTGGTAGGACCAACTATCAAACGGATCGCTGATATTGCGTTAATGCCCTCCAAAGCCATAACTATAACAGGACAAGATTTCATAAAATCCCTAACTCCTGGGAAAAATGGCTTGTCTTTTATGTGCGCATAATGTTCTTCCAATAGAACTGTTTCGATACTCATCATTTTCATACCAATGATTTTAAGACCTTTTCTTTCAAAACGGCCGACTATCTCTCCTATCAAATTTCTCTGTATTGCATCTGGCTTTAATATTATTAAAGATTTTTCATGATTTGGTTTATTCATAGGTCTTATCTTAGCAGATAAAGATATTTTTGCAAAATTAAGATAAAAATCCTACTCCATCGACTTATACCTCGCCATAATTTCAGCTTCTACTTCTTCCCTTTCTCTGCCGTACTTTATATATGAAAGCTCTTTTAGGCTGTCGACGATGTCCATGTTGCCCTTCTCTGGCGCAAGGGTTTTTAAGTTAAAAGGCTTGGTCGGCTGACCATTTACCAGCATGCTCATATAAGCATTGTAATTATCAAGCTTGGTGATATCTTGGGCAGTAAATTGGGGTTTAAATTTTGCCTCTAAGAAAGTCGCGTCTTCTGTGCCGACACGGAAAACAGCCATTGAGCCGACGTTACCGAAAACTGCATTTTTTATCTTTTCTTCGAGCTGGCTGATGTATTGATGGGCAATGTTCAGCGAGAGTCTATATTTTCTCGCTTCCGACAATATAGAAGCTATTGAGTCGGTAGTTACATTTTGGAACTCATCTATATATAGATAAAAATCATTCATCGGCTTACCGAACATATCAACTCGAGAAAGTGCTGCCATTTGGATTTTACCGACAAGCACCAGACCGATAAGATTCGCATTTATATCACCAAGTCTTCCCTTAGAAAGATTGACTAGTAATATTTTCTTCTCATCCATAATCTTACGAAAATTGAAGACAGAATTTTGCTGGAGCACAACCGGACGCATGATATCGTTGCTGATAAAATTGTCAAATTTAGAAGAAATGTAAGGCACGAAGTTCGCGAGAGATTGATCCCCCGTCGTCTGCTCAGCCGAAACCCAGAATTGTTTAATGATTGGGTTCTTGCATTTAGCAAGCTTCATATCACGAAACGTTTTATCCCCGAGCACTCGCGTGATTTCAAGTAAAGTAGAACCAGATTCTGGATCTTCCATCACCAAGAACGCGCTATTTCTAAAATATTGTTCAAACATTGCTCCGCCACCCACTTTCATATCAAAAAGTTTATTGAAAATTCCCATCATTTCGTTTACTACGAAAGTTTTTTGTTCAGGATATTTTGGATCAAATTCCAACATGTTGAGACCCATCGGTCGGGCCGTATAAGCAGGGTCAAAATAGATAACATCATCGATGCGTTCCTTTGGAATACGAGAAAGGATAGTCTGAATATCTGTACCGTGTGGATCAACATAACAACACCCATCACCATTTTTGATATCTTGAGTTATCATGTTCAGCATTATATTTGTCTTACCTGTACCCGTCTGACCGATAACATAGCAATGCCTCAGCCTGTCTTCACGTGCAAGATGAATCTCAGTGTCTTTACCTCGATAGCTGTTTATACCCAGAACTATTCCTTGCTGACCCATCTCCATTGGCGCTGGCGCGATGCCAGCTTTTGCCTCTTTTAATTGTGGCTGACTACCTATACCAACTGGGAAATGAAATACAGATGCAAGCTCTTTTAAGTTAAGTGGCATAACTTTATCCCCCGAAAAAGCACGATAGGAAAAATCATGGAAAAGCTTTTTTAAATCACTTCCGCGAGCTTCTTCAAAAATAAATGAATTACTCGCTGCTTCAGTAAATTGATTAAAAGAAGATTTTATTTCTTGTAGTATAGCTTCTGCGCGTTCTTTTGTCCCACCAGAGGCGATAACACGAATATTCGCCTTCATAATAGTGCTTTTTATTTTATTTCCTATTTTTTCGGCCGCACCCTCGTCTACCGCACGTCTACCTTTCATATTTTTTTCTTTCTTTTCTTCTGGCGTTTTTCTTATACCAAAGAGAAGTTCTTTGCCAGCTTTGAGAAATGCACTATTAAATTTATAGAAGTTGTCTGCTGAATGTTTAACAGACATTCCATCTTTTACATCGTCTAATATTAAATGAAATTCATTTATAAATTTATCACCAGCAGGTGCCACTATGAGCTGAATCGCTGCACCCTCACCCTTGGTCTTTAGTTGAGAAAAAACATTTAGTATAGTATTCATTGGATCATGCTCTATATTGTCATAAGTCTTGATGGGCATCACACCACGCTCTGCAAGATGCGCATAGGCCCCAACAGATGCGCCATTGTCATTAAAAATATTATAATCATCAGTAATCTCATGAACTTTTGCATCGTGATAGAAAGCTAGAATTTGTTTTTCAAAAAGTGAGATATATTTATTTGGAATTCCAGCATAGACAACTACTGCATCACTCTCATTTGAAAGAGCAACTTCTAGGGTAAAATAAATCTCTTTTTCATTTCTTTTGTCTACAGATATAGACTGCATGCCGGCATAAAACTGTTCCATCGCGCCAATGAATTCCTTAAAACCTTTTGACTTATCAGCTTGCTCTGTGGGTGGCGGAAGAGTTATTTCAAAAAGCGTCATATTGAGTGATTTGTGTAAGGGTGTGCCCTCTTTTAGATCTGTTATTATTTGTCCATTTTTTAAATATTGAATTAAAAGTCTATGAAAATCATCATCGATGTGGGGATTACCCATGACTTCTACCACTCTAAGTGCATTCTTGATGCCTTTGGTAATGACAATACCGAGAAGCTCTTCCATCACATTATCATGAGATTCCGGCTTTAGAGCCAACACTATCCCCTGTGCTTCTTTTTGATTTATGATGTGGCTATCATGCACCACTTGTTCAGATGGAATTTCTTTATAAGCTCCCACAACATCATGGACTGCATTTTCTTTCGCATTTTCAAAATGACCTATTTGGATTAATTCTTGTTCGCGTTTAGCGACATGAGCACGCAAATAACCAAGCTCCTCTTCTGGAGTCTTAAACTTTGGCATCTCCTTAAAAAAGGATCCTTGCATAGGTTAATTATATAACAAAAAGATAAATTTAGGTAAAAACCTCTGCTTCACCTTCAGTTATCAGTATCGTCTTCTCAAAATGAGCGCTTTTTTTACCGTCCGCGGTGCGAAAAGTGTAGCCATCTTCATCGAGTGTTACATTCTTTGTACCATTGTTCAACATCGGCTCTAGGGCGACTACCATGCCCGGAACTAGTTTTGCGCCCTTGCCAGCTTTACCAAAATTCGGAATATATGGATCTTCATGTATCGCTTTACCCACCCCATGTCCGGAAAGAACTTCCACAATGCCGTAGGTCAGGCCCTTTTGCCCACGCACGAAACTCTCTACCGCATGACCAATGTCCCCGACTGTATTGCCTCCCATCGCAGCGTCTATACCCACCTGCAATGCCTTCTCTGTCACATCCATCAACTTTTGACTAGCTGGACTCACAGCCCCCACCCCGACAGTAATAGCCATATCAGTAAAAAGCCCCCTGTGTTTTAAACCCAAATCAATCGATACTATGTCCCCTTCTTTTAATATTTTCTCTTCACTTGGAATACCATGAACCACTTCTTCATTCACAGAAACACACAAAGACGCAGGAAAGGGTGTATTGGCTCCAGCTGGACGATAATTTAAAAAAGCTGGGACATCTCCTATTCCACGAATTAATTTTTCTGCGTATAAATCTAAATCCTTGGTGGAAACACCAGGCTTCACCATTTCTTTCACCTTGTATAGTATAGTCGCGAGACGCTTGCCTCCCTCACGCAGTATTTCTATTTCTTCTTTGGTCTTTATTATTATCATAACTACTAAGAAATTATTGTACCCAGAAACTTCTCACCATTTAAACATTTAGCTAGATTATTGATGGGTTTGCCATTCATAATCATTACCGAGATACCCTCTTCTTCTGCCATTTTCGAGGCTATAGGATCAAAAGGAGTATTAAGACCAGATGTCCATTCAGCAGGAATAAGCGCACGGTATTTTGCCCAAGAAATTGTTTCTATCTTTTTTGCATTTGGATTCTTTTTTGGGTCAGAGTCATATACATAGTCAGTGTTTGATAAATTAATTATTTTTTTAGCACCAAGTGTTTTAGCCGCCAAAACAGCATCAATGTCTGAACTATGCCCAGGCTCATATGCACCACCTATGACAATTGGACTTTCTAACGGAAATGTTTTAGAAAGATCGTAAATCACTTTACTTTGCGCACTTTTACCAAAAATAACTCGAAGAAGTTCCGCATTTAGATTATTCGTAGCAATTCCAATCCAATCTAAATCTATATCTGAGGCTTGAGAAATCTCCTTTGCAACATTCTGATACTTTCGGCAAGTTCTGCCTCCACCCGTATCAATTAAAAACCTTTTCCCTTGTGCGACGTTCGAAAGAATTAAATCTTTAAATTCTTTTAGAAAATCCTTATCTATCTCTTCGGGTACGATCAATGATCCACCAAGTGAAATTACTATTGTTTCTTGCATAAATTATAAATTTAAAGCTTTAATAATATCTTTATGCACATTTTCTACCGTCTGCTCACCGTTTATTTCAACAAAATTATACCCTATCTTTGCATGGAAATATTCTATAGATGGGAGAACATCGCGTTCATACCATTCCAGACGGTTTTTTATTTTCTCATCCGTGTCATCAGACCTCTTTCTCTCCATCATCCGAGAATAAGACCATTCTTTAGAAACATTCATTAAGATGATGCTCGGTTTTTCTATTTTATAAAAATCAAAAGTGGAATCGAGCGCCACTGCCTCTTCTTTACGACGACACACACCATCGAGAATCATATCCTGTGTTCCGGAAAAATTATCCGTTATGATTTGTGTCCAAATCCAAATTGGCAAAAATACCGGTATTAATAAACCATTTTTTATAATTTCTGCCACGTTCCTTCCGAGTAAAGTATCTTGGCTTGAAAGTTCGCGAAATTTACTACCAGTCTCTATATAAATTACTTCTTTACCTTGAGACTTTAAAACCCCTGCCAAGAGTTTAGCTTGAGTCCCCTTGCCACAACCAGAACGCCCAAAAAAAACAATAGCTTTTGAATTCATATCAAAAGAATACACAAATTAGGCTTGAAAATCAAGGATTAGTACTCCCTCATTGATATCTGAGAGTTTACCTTTTTCATCAGGTCGAGAACAACAGAAACGACGATGAGGACTGAAGTACCACCCAGAGCTAGAGAGGTAAGCCCTGTAAGATGTTGCATCACAAGAGGTAAGATTGCGATAAATCCAAGGAAGGCTGCACCGAGGAGCGTGATGCGACTCAAGACCTTTGAAATGTATTCAGAGGTTGATGCACCTGGACGAATACCGGGGATGAAAGCGCCATTCTTCTGTAAATTAGTAGAAAGTGCCTCTGGATCAAAAGTAACAGCTGTATAAAAGTAGGTAAAGAGAAATACTAATACGAAATATAGTACTGCATATAATATTGAATCTTGAGTAAATGACAAAAGAACACTAGAAACTTTCGCAACTATTTCATTACTAAATCTAGCCAAAAAAGTACCGATAATTTGTGGAAAAAGGAGGATAGATAGAGCAAAAATTATTGGGATAACTCCAGCTTGATTGACACGCAAAGGTAAATAAGTAGAACCACCACCGTACATTTTCATACCACGAACACGCTTGGCATAAGTGACAGGAATAGGTCTTTCTGCCTCAGTCACAAGTACTATGCCTGCAATAACAAGTAGGCCAGATACAGCAAACATCAAGTAAAGTGGAATTTGAGAAACATCAAAAGTAAATATAAGCTGACCAATCTTTGAAGGTAGGGCTGAGACGATACCAGCAAATATTATCAAAGACACTCCGTTACCGATACCAAATTCAGATACAAGCTCACCGATCCACATGAGCAACAGAGAGCCTGCGACAACAATTATGAGGTTTGTGATGCGGTCAAAAGTACTTAAATTTATCAAGATGTTTTGGCTCTCCAAAATGGCCAAAAGGGCAAATCCTTGCATGGCTGCAAGTGGCACAGTGAGCAATCTAGAATATTGTGTAAATCTCTTTCTACCAGCTTCACCTTCTTCGTGGTAAATCTTTTTTAGAGCAGGCACCATGATGGTGAGAAGTTGCATGATGATCGAACTAGTGATGTATGGACCAACACCAAGCATTATTATTGAAAGATTCGTCAATCCACCTCCTGAGAATATATTCAATATTCCAAAGAACTGATTATTGGCGAGGAAACGATTTAGTGCGAGAGTATCAATGCCTGGGATCGGAATAGCTGCAAGTAAACGGAAGACCACGAGTGTGACAAGCACAAATATGACCCTCTTTCGTAAAGTAGTATCTGTCCAGACTAATTTTATTTTATTAAAAAAGTTTTGCATATTTATTTTTGACAAGACTGGATGATAACCTTAAAACTATTTACCCATACTCATCACTATCTTCTTTCCCTTTATTCCTAGACGCTTGCGAATTTCAGAGAACTTTTCACCCTTGAGGAAGGGTTTGTCACTCGGTAAAATATAACCATTCTGAATAGACTTAAATTTATATCCTCGATTCTTTGGCAACCTCTTGATGATGTCTCGAAGTTCTGGGCGACGCTTGTTACCAGAACGAGCTGTCTGTCCCTTTCCTCCACGACCTGCAGTCTTGGCATGCTTTCCTCCACGACCTATCAGTCTGTCTATCTTGTTCTTATGTTGTCTCTTTAAATTATGTATCTGCATTTGATTAAATATTATTTATTTTCGCCTTTTTCAATCGAAGTGACTGGGACTTCCTTATTTGCAATAATAACATTTTCAGGGATAGGCTTTGCATACTTCGAAGAAATCATAGACAAGGCTTCCATCACCGCCTTTGCATTATTCAACTTATTTTTGCTCTTTGACCAAATTTTTGCTGTAACATCTTTCATTCCAGAAAGCTTCACGATATCGCGAATAACTGAACCAGCCACAAGTCCACGACCCTTATTAGGAATAAGGAGGACTTTGGAACTTGAGAATTTAGCAGAAAGTTCATGAGGAATAGACATAGTTTTGGTCAACTTAAGTCTTACCATGTTCTTCTTTGCGTTTCTGACTGCTTTATTGATTGCCAGAGCTGTGTCCCCCGCTTTTCCAAGACCTAGACCCACAGAACCCTTTTTGTCTCCAGCTACTAGTGCTACAGAAAAAGAGAATCGACGTCCTCCAGCCACGACTCTCGTGACACGACGGATGTTTAAGATCTTCTGATCAAATTCAGGCTTCACTCTTCCAAAAGAAGAGTTGCGTCGATTATTATTCTTTTTTTCTTTATCTTTTTCCATTTTTTTTCTTTATGAACTTTATAACTATCTAGAATTGAAGGCCGGCAGCTCTTGCCTCGTCTGCTACTAATTTTATTCTTCCTGTGTATTTAAAACCATTGCGGTCAAAAACGACTTGGGATATCTTTGCACTTTTACAAGCTTCACCAATCATCTTACCTACCTCTTTGGCTCGTTCAGTCTTGGTACCCTTTGTTATCTTTACATCATTTGCTTGAACCAAAGTCTTGCCAGCCGCATCATCGATAACTTGCGCATAAATAAATTTATTTGAACGAAATACAGAAAGACGTGGGCGCTCTTTAGTACCCGATATCTTAGATCTTATCTTCGCTTTTAGTCTTATTCTTTTGTCAGTTTTATTTTGCATATTACTTTTATACTGTTTTCTTACCTTGCTTACGTCTGATCACTTCACCTTCATAACGCATTCCCTTACCCTTATAAGGCTCACCCTTCTTTAGAGCACGTATAGATGCTGTGAAGCTACCCACCAATTCCTTATCGATACCAGTAATCGTGATGTTGTTCTTATCAGCAGTAGCGGTGATGCCTTCTGGAATTTTTACAACAACTGGATGAGAAAATCCTAGAGCAAAGACAAACTCCTTGCCTTTAACTTCAGACTTGTATCCCACACCTTCCAAGATGAGCTTTTTCTGGTATGGAGTAACAACACCCGCGATCATATTCTTTATGTGTGCAGCGTAAGTACCCCAGAGAGATTTAGAAAACTTGTCATTTCTCTTTATGTTCAAAGAAATAGACTTATCAGATACAGTAATTGTTATGTCATCTCGAAAATTCTTAGTAACGGCACCTTTTGGGCCTGTTACTGTCAAAACACCGCCACTTTGTGCGACTTTGACTCCTGCTGGTATTTCGATTTCTTGTTTTCCTATTCTTGACATAAAATTTTATTTACAACTTACTCCTACCAAATCCTAAACAAAGCCTCACCACCGACATGCTCTACTCGAGCGGCTTTTCCTGATAAAATCCCTTTCGGCGTTGAAAGCACAAGCAACCCGGAACCACTTCTGACTGTATGAATATCTTTCATTCCAAAATAAACGCGTCTTGATTGTTTAGAAATTCTCTCTACTTCAGTAATTTTTGGCTTATCTTCTGTGTAGATCAATCCAACCTCGAGTACTGGCACATCCTTTTTAACCTTCTTTGCAATATCAGCCACATACCCTTCTTTCTTTAAACATTCGAGAATGGCATTCCTCATTTTAGAATATGGAACAGACACAGACTCCTTGCCTGCAAGACTACCATTCTTCATTACTATTAACATGTTTGAAATTGAATCCATAATTTTTTTTATTTATAGTGAGCTTGTCGAACTACCAGCTTGATTTACGGACTCCTGGAAGCATTCCTTCGTTTGCTAATTCTCTAAAACAGATACGGCAAATACCGAAGTCTCGCATGAAAGCATTGCCTCGGCCACATCGAAAACATCGATTTTTTTGTCGAGTGCTAAACTTGGGCTTTTTAAGTGATCTTGCGATAACTGATGTTTTTGCCATAAATAAATAATTGAGGGTAGACCCTGTAATATCTCACTTTTTTTCTTTAAACCTCTAAAATATAGAGAATCAAAGGAGAAAAGTGGATTAACTAAGACCTATTTCCCTTGGATTAAATACTAGCAAATTAGATGTTATTAGTCAAACCCTTTTTATCCTACCAACCTGCTACTACTGACGCTGAAGTATAAATAGCATAATCCTTCTCGGCTGACCAAATACCGGGACGTTTTAACGAGTTCGGTATGTTGCCCTCTACAGTTAAATAGACTAAGAAAATATAATCCCTACCATCAGAACGGTAAACATAGCAAGTATTATTAGCTGTGGGTTTTGGTTCAGTTGGTAAAATAGGAATATATGTTGGAGCTAGATCAGGAATGTACCCACCAAAACCAGATGTTCCTTTGCTTTGAAATGCTGGGCAAACACCCCACCAAGCACCGCCAGTACTAGGATATGCATTATTTGTACTGTTGTAAAGTTCCAGGGCAGTACGAACCTGATTCATATCTTGAAGTCTCTTTGCATCCCTTCCTCTACCCCTCGCAGTACTCAAACTTGCCAAAACAACAGAAGCCAGAAGCCCAATGATAGCCACCACCACGAGAAGCTCTATTAAAGTAAAACCTTTATTTTTGTTTAAAAATTTCATATTTTTTATCTATTCTGTCCCGCTTTCATCATTTGCTCAGTAGACGGAGAAAAAGATGATTGACGAGATCCATTTGCACCAAAAAATAAATAGACGGAAATACTAATTATTATAGCAACAAACCCCAACAGGACATATTCGGCTTGTCGTTGTTCTTTTATCGCTCCACCAGAAAGCTTCATAACAAGCTTAACCATCTTTGGTAAAGGAACCTCTTCTTTATTTATAGATCTATAATTATCGGTATCAAAACTAATACCGGATGTTGGCATTTTGGGAACACTAGAAATCCCAGGTGCTATAGGATTATTAGTCACAGCTTGAGGACTAGACTTGGCTTCAAATTCTTTCAAGGCCGCATCTATCTCTGCATTTCCCTGAAGGTTTAATTGTTCATCCATAAATAAATTATATACTCATTCTTATAAAAAACAAAACAGGGCCCCCCTAAAAAGGAGAGCCCGTTCGATGTGATAGATGAAGGCTTACTGCCCCACCGCCCGGTAATACCGAGAGGGGTAGTTCGTGGACTGCGTGTCCACGAAGACAGTAGCGTTCGTGCCGTCAAGGGTGATGCTCGTAAGAGGCACCCAGTTAACGAAGTTCGTCGATGCCCGGATCGAGTAAGACCCGGCAGGCCCACTCAACCTGAATGCATTGAACCCATTTGTCTTCCCGACTGCGGAAAGACTGAGGGATGGTGGAGGGTCGAGTTTGATGACCCAGAAACTTGAGACCCCAATGTTGGCGGTCGTCTTGTTGCCGGAGACACCCGACCATGACCATCCACCGAGAATGAATCCTCCGTCAGCGGTCTGCTGAAGGGAGGTGAGTTCGTCGGTGTCAGACCCGCCGAAAGTCTTGTCCCACTGCTTGTTGCCGGAGGCATCAAGCTTGACCACCAAGTAATCCCCGAAGCCGTAGCTTGGGTCTGACTTGTTGGTTGAAACTCCGGACCAAGAGAGTCCACCGAGGACGTAGCCTCCGTCTGCCGTTTGGCTGACGGAGTGCAAAAGGACAGTCCTTGCGAGCTTCTTGCGAGCTTTGCGAGCTTTTGGAGGTAATTAGTCAAATTAATTTGGAACAATTCCCACCCCTCCATTAGTAGCTTTATACATACAGTTGCCGGGAGCAGACGTCGCACAACAGGGGTAATTAGCTGGGTCTGCTGCACCCGCTTTTGGATTTTCAAGTGAAGCATATATTCCATAATTTTTCCCTGCGTTAAATGATTGATAAGTGTAAAAATGAGCGCCATTTGCATAACAAGTTACATCATTATTTTTTGGATCAATTGGTAATTTTGGTAAATAAGGTGCTAATGCTGCTATGAATGCACTCCCACCACAACATTGCCAAACACTATTAGGATCAGAAGTATTTTTAATACTTAAAAATTGGCCTGAAGGGTATACACCATTATTGCTATAATATAATTCCAATGCATTAGAAATTTGTTTTATATCAGACAATCTTACTGCATCTCTTGCCTTACTCCTAGCACTATTTAAAGAAGCTAGTATAACAGAAGACAAAAGACCAATGATGGCAACTACCACCAGAAGTTCAATCAAAGTGAAACCTCTTTTATTTTTTATGTAGATTTTCATAATAATTATTATAGTTTTGTACAGATTCTTCGTTGGAAATTTTTTGAGTAGGTTCACCTCCGCCAAAAAACAAATACAGCGAAATAAGGAATATCACTAAAGCAAAGCCGAGAAGCACATATTCTGCCTGTTTTTGCTCTTTTATAGCTCCTCCAGAGAGTTTCATCACGATTCTTACCATTCTGGGCACAACAATTTCGTTGGCATTATTTATCGATTTAAGACTGTCAGTTTCAAAACTTATTCCTGTTGTTTCGGTCTTAAAAGTATCAGATACCCTTGGAGCTTCAGGAGCTTTTTGTGTCGTCTGACCCAGAGGATGTGACTGTGCCTCAAACTCTCTTAAGGCTTGATCAATCTCAGAACTATTGGGGATTTTCATATCCTCAGGCATATAAACATTATATAACAATCATGCAGTTATACCAAAATTAGTTGTGAGGTCTTGCCTCACAATTTCTATTTCTTCGTTTAGTCCTTCTTAAAAGGAACGCCGAGGAGTTCAAAAAAGGCTTTACCTTCCTTTTTATATTTTGCTTTAGATACAAGGGTGATAGAAAGACCAAAAACGTCGCGAATGTCTTCATCAGCTGTTTCTGGGAAAATAGTGTGTTCTTTTATGCCAATGGTAAGGTTACCAATATTGTCTACTGACTTTGGAGTGAGCCCACGAAAGTCTTTGGTACGAGGCAGAGCCACGTTGATCAGCTTTTCCAAGAAAGCATACATCCTCTTGCCACGTAGTGTTACCACGATGCCGATAGGATCCCCCTTTCTAGTTTTAAAAGATGCGATTGATTGCTTTGCACCTCTTGTAGCGGTCTTCTGGCCAGTTATTTTGGCTAAACGATCAGAGATAGCGTCATTTTTGTTCTTATCTTTTTTAATAGCCGTTCCAGTACCGACGTTGATCACAACCTTTTCCATCTTTGCTGCAGCCATGATGTTTTTATAATGAAAAACATCTTTCATTTTTTCAAAAGCCGCTATTTCTTTTTCTTTTACAGTTAAATGTTTTGCCATATATTTATTTAATCATTTTTTTTAACGTTTGAAGCATCTATCGGCATTTCGATGTCCTTCATACTTCCCTTCTCGCCAGACTTCCTTGGACGCTGGTGCTTTTTCATCATGTTGATACCTTCAACGATGACTTTATTTTCGCTCACTAACACACGAGCAACTTTGCCTTTTTTGCCTTTATCCTTACCTGTTATTACTGTTATGTTGTCTCCTTTTTTGATTTTCATATATTTACTTTATAACTTAGATGACTTCTTGCGCCAATGAAATTATCTTCTGGTATCCCTTTTCAGCTAGCTCTCGTGGAATCGGACCGAAAACACGTCCAGCCTTTGGATCTTTTTTGCCTTTTTCGAGCAACACCACCGCATTATCATCAAAACGAATATAAGAACCATCCTTTCGGCGGAAAGCAGCACGAGTTCGCACTACGACTGCTGTATGCACGTCTTTCTTTTTAACACCCTTTCTAGGAGTCGCAATTTTTATAGAAATAACTACTTCTTCACCAAGAGTTGCGTATCTTTTCTTTGAAGAACCCAAAACCTTAAATACGGCTCCGAGTGTTCCTCCGGCGTTGTCTGCTATTTTTACTAATGTTCTTGGTTGAATCATATAATTATTTCTAAAATATTTATTTAACGACTACTTTAAATCTCTTGTCTTTAGAAATAGGTCGTGTCTCGACTATTTCTACATTGTCTCCGACTTTATGTGCATTCTCTTCATCGTGCGCTTTATACTTCTTGCTGACTTTGTAATACTTGCCATACAAGGGATGCTTGATGAATCTGGAAACAGAAACAACAACAGTCTTTTGCATCTTGTCTGAAACAACCACTCCTTTTAGGATGTTGCCTTTGCTTTCTTTTATTTTGTTTTCTGATTTTGTTGCCATTTTTTTATATAACTTTATAAATCTATTATTTTGCGGATTGTGCTTTTATCTCTGTTAAGATTCGAGCAATATCTTTCTTTAAATTTGCAATCTCCTTAACATTCTTTGGTTTTGCACCCTCGGCCTTGAATCTTATAACTCTTGCATTCTCCTGTAAAGTAGCGAGTTGCTTGTTAAGATCTGCCAATTTCATACCTTTAAAACTATTCTTTTCGGTTTTCTTTGCTTTAGCCATATAATTTTATTGCTTGTGTACTCTAGACATGATTCTGACCTTTAGTGGGAGCTTGCTACCAGCTTTTCGTAATGCTTCGCTAGCAGTTTTCTCATCTACTCCGTCAACTTCGAAAATAATACGTCCAGGGAAAACATCGAAACAGTATCCTTGTGGGTCTCCTTTACCTTTACCCATGCCCACTTCTGCAGCTTTAGCAGTATAAGGTCGATCTGGGAAAATGCGGATCCAATATTTACCAGCTTTGGTGAGAGTACGAGCGATAACCTTTCGTGCTGCTTCGATTTGCGCAGATCTGACGCGAGCTTGAGATATAGACTTGAGTCCATAAGAACCGAAAGACAACTTGGTGCCCCTAGTATCTGGACCCATCGCCTTTGGATTCGTTCGCTTGGTCTGCCATTTTCTAAATTTTACTTTTTTTGGTACTAACATATATTTAATCTAATTTAACTGCCTTTATATTATCTGCTCCTTCTTTGCCACCTGCTTCATCACTACTAAAAACAGTCTTGGAATTTTTCTTATCTGCAAATATTTTTCCTCGATATATCCAAACCTTCACGCCGATAACTCCATAAGATAGAGTCGCGCGTTCACGCTTGAAGTCTATGTCCGCGCGGAAAGTCTGAAGCGGGATACTTCCACGCTTAAGCTCTTCCGTACGAGCAATGTCAGCTCCTCCGAGTCTACCTGACAGGACTACTCTCGCTCCTTCTACCCCACGAGCAGTCATGACTTTTTCGATTATTGTCTTGATAACTCGGCGGTATGGTAATCTTTTCTCCAAACCTTCTGCGATCATGTATGCGACGATAGCAGCATCTGCTTCTGGATTTGTGACTTCCACGATTTCTAGTTTGAAATCTTCTGGTCTGCCTAGCTTGAGGTAGTCCATCTTTTTCAATATCTCTTCTTTGAGCTTGGTAGCACCTTCGCCACTTCGGCCGATGATAAGTCCTGGGCGAGAAGTCTTGATGATAAAGCGAGTAGCTTTTCGGCTTCGTTCGATCTCAATAGTAGAGACGTACATACCACGCAATTTCTTTTCTAAGTACTGACGAATGAGCACATCCCCTTTTAGATAGGTGACGTATTTCTTTGAATCAGCAAACCAGCGAGACTTCCAGTCTCGGAGTATGATCAATCTATGTGCATATGGATGTACTATTTTTGACATATAATTTTATTATTTTTTTACTACTTCTTTCACTTTAACCTCTTTAATTTTCTTAGATCGTTTAACCGGAGCCACCTTTTCCGCCAAAAGCAGATTCAAGTGACTCGTTCGCTTGTTTATTCTGTGTCCTGTACCCATCGCCGCTGGCATCATTCTCTTCATGACTATGCCCTTGTCTACTCTTAATTCTTTGATAAATAAATTATCTACTTCTATGCCCATATTTTTTGCATTCGCAACAGCAGAAAGTAAAAGCTTCTTGATCGGTAGACCTGCGCGCTTTGCCAAGAAATCAAGTTCAACTATCGCGTTCGCAACACTCTTGCCTTTAACGAGAGATGCCACTAGGCGAACTTTTCTTGGTGCTTGTCTGTAATTTTTTAAAAATGCTTTCATATTTATGATGATTATTTATAGTGAGCTTGTCGAACTATTTCTTAGGTGCTTTTGCGTCCACTGCGGCTGCAGTCGCGCCCTTAGCAGCAGTTATTTCAGCTTCCTTTTTCTTTTGCTCAAGCTCTTTCTGCATCTTTCCTCCGTGTTTCGTAAACTTCTTGGTTGGAGAAAATTCGCCTAGTCTGTGACCCACCATGTCTTCGGTGACAAGAACATCCACATGCACCTTGCCGTTGTAAACACCAAAAGTGAAGCCAAGCATCTCTGGAGAGATAACTACGGCTCTTTTCCATGTCTTTACAGTAGGAGTATTGAGCGGGTTTTTGCCGGCAATCTTTTTCAAGAGCCTTTCATCTGCATATACACCTTTTTTGAGTGATCTTGTCATAGTTTATTTTTGGTAAAGCATTAAAAATAGCCCCTAGCGAGCTTGGATTTATATTAGCAAATAGGCGCAAAATGTCAAATAAAATAGATTGGGGGCCACCGAGTGCATCGGTGGCCCCCATGATTCTAGCACTTTGGTTCGCAGGTCACTTCTGGCGAACTTTCTGCGGCTGCCTTCTGAGCTTCTGTTTTTCTCCTTGCTGTCCTTGTGCGGTCAGTTGTTTCTGTTTGGCTTTAGACATTATTACTCACCTCCCTTCCGTGGACTGCGTAAGCAGTGCACTATTTGTTCAATATTATTCGTTTATATTTATACACTATATATAAAATAACGCAATATAAGAATTGTGGATTGTTGTTTATAAAAACAATGATCCATTCGGCAAGCTCAGGGTCATAGTGAGTAAAATCGAACCATGATAGTATAAACTTGTATGCAAAATAAAAAGAAATCCGTCGGAATACAACTATTAGGCAAAAATAAAGATGGAGGATTGGTGGCCATACTGCAAGTGCGTGCAAAATGGGATGCAGAAAAAAACTGCCCAGAATCCTATCCAGGCATGTGCCAGGTGACGGCTCATGGTGGACTTGAAGAAGGTGAAGACTTTATGCAAGCGCTATTTCGAGAAGTTCAAGAAGAACTCGGAGATGAACTATTACTTATAGTGAAAAAATTATCTGAAACAGGAAAATTAATAGAATTGATAAACTATGAAAAACCAGAGAAACAAGTAATCACTTATGGAGCCATTATAGAAGAAAAAGTGTGGAAAAATATGATAAATAGAGAGAAAAAAGCTTCATTTGGAGGGTTTAGGGTAATCAGACCAAATGATGTGAAAAAAATTGTAGACCTGAAACATATAGATAGAAACACGGGTGTAACAGACGAAAACACCATAGCCATGTTCTCTGACGAAAAGGAAGCAGTCAAAATGGCTTTTGAGAAATTGAGTTAAAACAAAACACAGCCCGAAGGCTGTGTTTTTAAATTCTTTATTTATTCTTGCCAGTCTTTCGGCGGGAGACGATGAACACTTGAGAGTATCGCTTTGGGCTGCGGGTCTTCCTGCCACCCGTAACTTTACCCCACATAGTCTTCGGACGCTTGGTACCACGGCCTTGTCTACCTTCACCTCCACCGTATGGATGGTCTACAGGGTTCATTGCAGAACCACGGACAGTCGGGCGAATACCCTTCCAGCGAGAACGTCCCGCCTTGCCCCAATTTTCTAGATGATGTTCATCGTTACTAACAGTACCGACACATGCAAAACAATTTTCATTTATTTTTCTGATTTCAGTCGAAGGCATCTTGAGGTTTGTATATCCATCAGCATTCGCCACAACTTGTGCGAAGATACCTGCAGAACGTCCGATCTTTGCTCCACCGTTTGGTTGGATCTCTACGTTGTAAACGAAAGTACCGACTGGGATTTCTTTTAAAGGAAGTCTGTTTGCAAGTTCAAGAGGAGCTTTATTGGAAACAATAAATGTATGACCTGGTTTGACTGACTTCGGAAGAACTACATATCTCTTCTCTCCATCTTTGTAGACAGCAAGACCGATAAATGCGGAACGGTTTGGATCGTATTCCACAGATTTGATAGTCGCCGGAATGTCTTTCTTGTTATATAAAAAGTCTACGTCTCGATAGAGGCGCTTGTGTCCTCCTCCTTTATGACGGACAGTGATGCGTCCAGCACTGTTGCGGCCCACTCTTCGATAGAATCCGTGAGTTAAAGATTTGGTCGGCTCAGTGTGACTCAAAAGCTCCCTGTAAGGAACATGAGTCATGTGTCGTCTTGATTTACTTGTTGGTTTGTATGTTTTCATGTGATTTTACAAAATCATGTCGCGCAATCGTCAATTAAAGCGCGGCGCTTTTAAACGAATTCTATCTTATCACCTTTCTTTAAATATACCAGAGCCTTTCTGCCTCCACCTTTTGACCCAGCCTTCCCTTTTGAAAAAGTACTTTTCTTTGGGATAGGTAGAACGTTTACTTTCACAGGCTTCACTTTGTAAAGTAAAAAAATTGCTTTCTTGATTTCTGTCTTGTTCGCAGAAGCAGATACATCAAAAGTGTAAACATTGTGCTCGTAGGCAAAAGATGCTTTTTCGGTGACTCTTGGGTTTTGTATTATGTGTGTCATATGGTTTATCCTCTTGATTCTAGGAATTTAACACTTTCGGTTGGATTCTCAATTAAAAGATACTTATAATTCAACACATCAAATGGATTCAAATTTTTCAAAAAAGCTATTTCAAGGGCTGGAATATTACGGAAACTCTTCTCTGTCTTTTCACTGCGAGCAAAAAGAGCAGTAAGAACGCGAGGCTTCTTTGATGCATCTACTGTCTTCCATCCAGAAACTTTAGCCAAGTTCTGAACCACTTTTACAGCATCTTTAGTCTTGATAGAATCTGTCGCCAGAGTATCAACAAAAATTATCTCTCCGTCTTTTAATTTCTTTGAAAGTACTGAGAATAAAGCTTGTGCACGCATCTTTGCTGAAATTTTTCTCTTATAGTTCTTTTCAGCGAGTGGGCCATGAGTCACACCTCCACCTACCCAAATAGGACTGCGAGATGATCCATGACGAGCTTGTCCTGTTCCCTTTTGCTTCCAAGGCTTCTTACCTCCACCACGAACTTCTCCGCGGTCTTTGGTGTCAGCTGTACCAGCGCGCTTGTTACTGCGCATACTCTGTACGACTTGGTGCACGAGGTCGCTCCTCCACTTTGCAGCAAAAACTTTCTCTGGAAGAGTTATCGTGCCGGCTGTAGTTCCTTTTTGGTTGTATATTTTTGCTTCCATATTATCTACTGATTATCTCGATTAAACTTCCACGCTTCCCAGCGATTGCTCCCTTGATAAGCATAATGTTGTTTTCTTTGTCTACGGAAATAACTTTCAAATTCTTTTGCGTGATACGATCAGAACCCATGCGTCCAGCCATTCTCATACCTTTTGGCACGTGAGTACGTAGACCACCACCGATAGAACCAGCTTCACGCTCTGAGTGCTTTTGGCCGTGAGTACGTGGACCTCCAGCAAATCCATGGCGTTTAACGACACCTTGAAAACCTTTACCTTTAGAGGTACTTGAGATCTGAACCATGTCTCCTGCAGTAAAGATTGAAACATCCACAACATCACCTTCTTTGACTGTTGTCTTGTCTGCTGGTTTTAGTCTGAATTCTTTCAAATTCTTATAGAAAGCACCTTTCATGGCACCAGCGCGACCCTTGGTGATTCTTTCTTTCTTTTGAGTGCCGAAACCAACTTGGACAGAGTCATAACCATCTTTTGATTTTTCGAAGACTCGAGTCACAGTCACAGGTCCAGCAGAAACGATAGTCACTGGAATAACCACACCCTCTTCGGAGAAATACTCAGACATGTTTTCTTTTGTAGCAAGAATGAATTTCATGGAATTACAACATTTTAACGTCTATATCTACTCCGGAAGGAAGAGACAAATTGGTAAGAGCCTCGATGGTCTTTGCATTTGGATTTATGATATCAATCAATCTCTTGTGTACACGAATTTCAAATTGCTCTCTAGTATTTTTGTAAATAAAAGGAGAGCGATTGACTGTGTATTTCTTTATTTCAGTAGGCAACGGAACAGGACCAACAATAGTAGCATCGTGACGAACTGCAGTATCCATAATTTGCTTCACAGAAGCATCAAGAATCTTACTCTCATACGCTCGTACACGTATGCGAAGCACAACTTGACCGTCTTCCTTCTTTGAAGCTTTTGAGGCCTTCACTTTGGGAATTTTGGTTGCTGCACTTTTTGCCACTTTAGGCTTTTTTGTTTTTATCTCTGTTGTTGTCATAGAACTTTTATAACTTTATAACTTATATGCTATCCGAGGATCTTGGTAACCACTCCAGCTCCGACTGTCTTGCCTCCTTCGCGGATCGCGAATCTCTGTGATTCTTCGAGTGCTACTGGAGTGACTAATTTAACTGTTATTTTTACAGTATCTCCGGGCATAACCATCTCTGTTCCTTCAGCTAGAGTCACATCACCTGTAACATCTGTAGTTCGAACATAAAATTGAGGCTTGTAACCCTTGAAGAAAGGAGTGTGACGTCCACCTTCTTCCTTTTTCAAAACATAAATTTCAGCTGTGAAATTGTCATGTGGAGTTGTAGTTCCAGGTTTACAAAGAACTTGTCCGCGAGTTATATCTTCCTTTTTAAGACCTCGGAGAAGGATACCAGCGTTGTCGCCAGCCATACCCTCTTTTAGATTCTTGTTGAACATTTCGATACCTGTAACAACTGATCTCTGAGTAGGCTTGATTCCGACAATTTCTATTTCCTCATCAACCTTGACTACTCCTCTTTCGATCTTACCAGTCACAACTGTGCCACGGCCTTCGATTGAGAAGATGTCTTCGACAGGCATAAGGAAAGGTTTTGCTAACTCTCGGATTGGAACAGGAATATATGTATCAAGAGCATTTGCAAGATCAAGAATTTTCTTTGCCCATTCATCATCCACAGATTTTGATTCAAGAGCTTTGAGAGCAGAACCACGGATAACTGGAGCGCCAGCGCCATCAAAACCTTGCTTTGTAAGAAGTTCTCGTATTTCCTCTTCAACCAAGTCAATCATTTCTTTATCGTCAACCATATCGCACTTGTTTAGGAAAACGATCATTTTTGGAACACCAACTTGTTTTGCAAGAAGAACGTGTTCACGAGTCTGTGGCATAGCGCCGTCAGTCGCCGCAACTACAAGAATAGCGCCGTCCATCTGAGCGGCACCAGTGATCATGTTCTTGATGTAGTCTGCGTGTCCTGGAGCATCAATGTGCGCATAGTGACGTGCATCGGTAGCATACTCGTTGTGAGATATGTTAATGGTGATTCCACGAGCCTTTTCTTCTGGAGCTGAGTCAATCTGATCAACACCTCGAAGTCGAACTTGCTTTCCAGCCATGTTTAACACATGCAAGATTGCAGCCGTTAAAGTAGTCTTACCATGGTCGACGTGACCGATCGTACCTACGTTTACGTGTGGTTTATCTCTTTTAAATTCTTCTGACATTTTTATATTGTGCTAATAGTTAAGACTTAACATACGAGGACCAGCTGCTAAGGCTTAATTACTAACTTGCTCCCACCAATTAAGCGTGAGCGATATTATTAATAATGTAAAAAACAAAACAAAAACTGCCTAAAGTGCAGTGATTTATATCTTAGCAGATTAAAAACCATTGTCAAACCCCAATTAGAAACGTAACCAGACTCAAAGCTATCCCAACAAATAGAAGCTTGCGAGACACATGGAAGAGTTTGCGTTTCGGACTATAGTAATATTTACATAAGTTGTAAATCTCAATTGCATATTGTTCACGGGTTTTTGCTGGAGTTTTCATCGCTAATAAAACTGCTTTCTCGTATTCTGCTGGTGAACTAAAACTTTCAATCTTTTTCTTATAAAGCAGACTCTCCGGCTGGCCACGCTTCCTCATAAATCGTGGCGGATGCACTGCGAGCAAACCCACGAGAGCGGAAGCTCCAGCAAAGATCATTACGAAAAATAGAGGAGCACTTCCGTGTTCCTTTTCAAAAATTGATACAGAAAGAAGAAACGTCGCTGCGCTTATTCCGATGACGATGTTGATCTGATGGTCGAGATGATGAGTAGATTCCGCAACGTGAGCAAGAACGCTCTCAATAAGACTTTCATGTTTCTTCCCTTCCTTTCATATTCCGCAGGAAGATGGGTTGTATGAAATGAGTCTTCCATACCTCTATTATAACATAAAATAGTATCAAGGTCTACTTCCTCGCCGCAATGATGGTCTCAGCCACGTTGTTTAAAACCATTTATGTGGAATACCAAGTTTTTTTGCCAAATAAAAATATCTTCTGTATTGGGAAGTTCCCAGATCCGAGCCTGATTCAATCCTGGATATATCTTCTAGCGAAAGCCCACTAACTTGTCTCATTTTTGCAAGAGCCGCTTTTTTTAGAGCCCTAAGTTCTTTTCTTTTTTTAGAAAAAAAACCACCTTCTTTTTCTAACAGAAAATGAGCTTTTTGAAAAATATTAAACGCACCTTCTACATTTTGAACTTTTTCAAGGTCCACGAAAAGAGTTTCTGTTGAAATATCCACTCCTGAATCAGGCTGTCTGTTTTCAATATTTTCATTATGTTTTTCCCTGGAACCCAAAATCTGACCCATTAAAGGCTGCACCTCAGATTGTTTTGGAAAGTCATCTGTTCCATATAATACAAAATAGTATTCCTTTATTTCTTCAGATGTCCAACCTTTATATTCCCCACCCCCTATTTGATCTTCCGGATTTTTGATAAGCCAAGAAAAATCCCTTCTTATATAATCAAGATGTTTTCTGAGGCTATTTTCAAAAAAAGATCTTCTTTGAGTTAACTTAAAAACTTGGTTTTTTATTTTCTCACTCGCATTTTTTGATCTCTCTATAACTTCATTCAATCTAGGATCATATGATTCTGACAAAGAAGGTCTAACTATGGATTCGTTACTTAATACATCTTTAGTGTTTCTATCGCCCGCATTTTTTATATCTGGAGTAGGGGTTTTAACGGATGCGGCTTCTACATTGTCAACTTTAACACCTCGATCATCCGAATTGGCAGACCGTTTTTCCATAACTTTAAAAAGAGCTCGGGCTTTCACATTTACACTTAACTTATCTACAGCATCTATATACTCGTCCATCGCGGCTTTTTCCTTTGCAAGTATTTCAATCAATTTCTCAGCCATTTTTGATAATTCCTCTGATCCCGAAACACTAACATCGATTTCTAAAAACTTACTGTTTAAATCCGTAAAAGTTTGATGAAACGAAGAAAGCTGGATCTGTTTTTCAAAGACAAAATCAAGCGATTTTTGACATATTTCATTATATGGATTGCCTGGCACTACATTTTCAAGCATTGCCCTATGGAGTATATCAAAACAAAGATCTATTTTATTACGAAGGTTAACCAGATAACCATTTTGTCTATCAATTATATCATTTGCAGCCAATTTAATAGACTCAAGGAGTTTTTGTGTTTGTTCTGGGGAAGAATGCTCTAACGAAGTTTTAGCTTTTAGCATTAATTCATATATATTATCTCCTGAGATATTTTGTGTTTCACTAAGTAAAGAAGCTAACTCTTCAGGAGTTCGTTTTCTTGGTACTTCATCTTCAGGTGGTAAATCAAAACTCATGAATTTATTATAACATGAATGTTGGTTCGAATACAACTACTTCCTCGCCGCAATAATAGTTTCAGCCACGTTGTTTGGCACGATGTCGTAGCGGAAGAATTCCATCGTGAATGATGCGCGGCCTTCAGTCATAGAACGTAGGCCAGTCATGTATCCGAACATTTCAGATAGAGGAACAATGGCTTTGATGACTTTGTTCATACCACGATCTTCCATGCCTTCGATGAGCGCGCGCTTTGATGAAAGGTTGCCTGTTACGTCTCCCATGAATTTATCTGGAGTCACGACTTCTACCTTCATCATCGGCTCAAGGATGACTGGGCTCGCTCGTTTACATGCATCTTGCACTGCCATTGATGCAGCGATTTTGAAAGCCATTTCGTTTGAGTCAACTTCGTGATAACTACCGTCCCAAAGCTCTACAGAGACATTGACCATTTTGAATCCAGCAGAAACTCCACGATCGAGTCCTTCTTTGAATCCTTTTTCACAGTGAGTAATGTATTCCTGAGGAATAACTCCACCCTTGATGCTGTTTATGAATTCAAATCCAGGAGATCGCTTTGTATTCTTTGGTAGATCTTCCACTTCTTCCTTTGTAAGCATTTCCATTGGCTTGACCTTGATCTTCACGTGTCCGTAGTTACCGCGTCCACCAGACTGCTTGATGTATTTGCCTTCAGCTTCACTAGAACTATTGATTGTTTCACGATAAGCAACCTGTGGCTTGCCCACATTTGCCTCAACTGTAAACTCACGCTTCATACGATCAACAATAATTTCCAAGTGTAATTCTCCCATCCCTGCAATGATAGTCTCCCCTGTTTCTTGATCACTGCTCACTCTAAAAGTAGGGTCTTCTTGCGCTAGACGGTTCAAAGCCATACCCATTTTCTCTTGGTCAGCTTTTGTTTTTGGTTCTATGCGTAGAGAAATAACTGGTTCAGGGAAAATAATTCTATCTAGAATAATTGGCTTCTCTTCATCACAGATAGTGTCTGATGTAATTGTGTCCTTGAGTCCCACTGCTGCGGCTATTTCTCCAGCAAAGACTTGCTTCACTTCTTCTCGATCATTTGCATGCATACGAAGAATTCGTCCAATGCGCTCTTTATTACGAGTTCTAGGATTGTAAATATAACTACCTGCAGCAAGTGTTCCAGAATAAACACGGAAGAAAATAATCTGTCCGACGAATGGATCAGTCGCGACTTTGAAAGCAAGCGCAGAAAAAGGCTCTTTGTCGGAAGCACTTCGAGTTATTACTTTGTCATCATCATTTGGATCAATACCGGAGACAGCTGCGATATCTGTCGGAGCTGGCAAATAATCTATCACAGCATCAAGTATGAGCTGAACACCTTTGTTCTTTAGAGCAGAGCCAGCAAAAACTGGGAAAATCTTATTATCAATAACAGCCTTACGGAGAGTCTTTTTCAGTACATCAAAACCAGGAACCATCCCCTCTAAGTACTCTGTCATCATGACATCATCTGTCTCAACAATTTTCTCCACTAGCTCTGAGTGATATTTAGCTGCATCAGCTTTCATATTTTCTGGAATGTCTTTTTCAATAATGGTATTACCCATGTCTCCCTCGAAATAGAAAGCCTTCATGCGAAGCAAATCAATAACTCCTTCAAATTTATCTTCGAGACCAATAGGGATCTGCACGCGAACAGCCTTTTTACTAAGTCTGTCTAAAATAGTTGCATAAGAATGTTCAAAAGAAGCACCTGTTCGATCTAATTTATTTATAAAACAAATACGAGGAACCTTTGCCTCGTCAGCATATCTCCAGTTCGTCTCAGACTGAGGTTCAACACCAGCCACACCGTCAAACACCACCACAGCGCCGTCGAGAACGCGTAAAGAACGCTTTACCTCTACAGTAAAGTCGATGTGTCCAGGAGTATCAATAATATTAAAACGATGCTTCTTTGTTTTATCGGTAGGAGCGTATGTCGGAATCCAGAAACAAGTGACAGCGGCAGCGGTGATAGTAATACCACGCTCTCGTTCTTGTTCCATCCAGTCTGTCGTCGTCTCACCTTCATGCACCTCGCCAATTTTATGCTTCGTACCAGTATAAAAAAGCACGCGTTCTGTCGTCGTTGTCTTGCCCGCATCAATGTGCGCGATAATTCCAAAATTTCTAACTTTCTCTAGTGGATAGTCTCGTTCCATGTGTTAATTTTCTTTATTTAATAAAAAAAAGACGCTGTCGTCTTATGTACTTAATAGTATAACAAAAGTACGTTAAAAGCAATTACTTGTATAAGTCATGGTCGCCAATATCAAGAAATACAACGTGATTACCCGATTCATACAGAAATACAATTCTAAACTTATAATTCAGAGAGAAACTGAAATATCCCGCTAACTTACCATGAAGTTTGTGAACTTTTAGTGTCTTATGATTCTCCTTATTTTTAAATAATTCAATTTTTTCAAACACCTCTTCAACCAACGCTTTTTCAAGCTTATTCATTTGCTTTACGAAAGTCGGTTTAAAAGATATCTGAATCATCGGACTATTTGAATTTTTTCATTAAATCGCGTAAGTCCCCTTTCATTGTAGGCTCATTTTCAGCCTGTAAAATAGTTTTAACTATTTCATTCTCTTGATACTCACGTAAGGCACGTCGAACGACGTCAGCTTTGTTTGAACCTTTCCCAACTTTAACCATCCCTTCTATAAATTTTTCTAAATCCCCTGACACGGGTATTGATAATGTGGTCATATTTATATTCTTATGTTAATTTGTATGATAATCTAATATTATAATATCATATACTTAACAAAAATAAAAGTCAACGGTGTAAACCAAAAACCACCTTTCGGTGGTCTTTTGATCCATAGCAAGTCAATAGCAAGGACGGTCCTTGCGAGATTCAGAGCCTTAGACTCTGTTTACATCAAACCGTCGCAACTTTTCGACCAATATAAATTCCTATTGATGCACCTACTATTCCAATCAAAAGATAGCCTAAATATCCAATATTTAGAAAGAAAATAAACCTTCCAAGAAGCATGAATAACAAGAAGCCCACTATTCCTCCAACTAAAGAATACACTCTTGAAATGAGTAGGCTGCTTTTTGAAAATAGTGATACCCAACAAAGAATCAAACCTATTAAAAGTATAGGAAGAGCAAAAAAGAAGCTGGCTAATCCCTGAAGTCCTTCTGCACCTGAACAATTATTTAAAGCCTTGCAATGTTCAACAGAATTGTTTCCTAAGTATTGGAAATAGAAGAATCCAAATACTCCTAGAAGAATCAAAATTAAAGAAAAAATAAAAGATTTATTCATATTTTAATTAAGATTAACTAATAAACAAATTATACCTCTTTCTCTCCTACCAAGCAAAGTGAGCGAAAGCTTTGTTTGCTTCGGCCATCTTGTGTGTGTCTTCCTTCTTTTTAATAGCAGAACCTTCATTCTTTGAAGCAGCTATCAGTTCATCGGCGAGTTTCAAATGCATTGGTTTGCCTTTTCCTCCACGAGCAGCATCGCGAATCCAACGCATAGCTAGAGCATTGCGTCTTTCAGGACGGACTTCGATAGGGATCTGATAGTTAGCTCCACCGATACGCTTTGAACGAACTTCAGTCAAAGGACCTGCGTTCTTCATAGCCAAGTCGAAAACTTCAAGAGGATTTGGATTGCCAGTCTTTTCTTTTATGGTATCAAAAGTAGCGTACATTACCTTGCGGGCTGTCTCCTTCTTTCCAGACCACATGATGTAATTAATAAACTTCTCCAATTTTGTAGAATTGTAGATGAAGTCTGGCGCTACTATATTTCGATTTTTTACTTTTCTTCGCATAAATTTTTTTTAATTTCCTCCCCTCCTTAATGAGGAGGTGCTAGGGGTGGTGATTATTTCGCTTTCGCTTCCTTCGGTTTCTTGTTTCCGTATAGTGAACGTCCTTGTCGTCTCTTCTCTACTCCTTGTGTATCGAGCACTCCACGGACGATGTGATATCGCACTCCGATCAAGTCCTTTACGCGTCCTCCACGGAGCATAACGACTGAGTGTTCTTGTAGATTGTGTCCTTCACCTGGGATATAAGCGGTGACTTCCATGCCGTTGGTCAAACGTACGCGAGCGATCTTTCGTAGAGCAGAGTTCGGCTTCTTTGGAGTCGTTGTAGAGACTTTCGTACAAACACCTCTCTTAAAAGGAGCTGGGAAAAAGACTGGGCGATTCTTTAGAACGTTGAATCCACGCGCCAAAGCTACAGTCTTTGTTTTAGCATGGACCTTGAATCTGCCTTTTCGAACTAATTGATTGATTGTTGCCATAATTTTAAATATATAAACAAAATAGCACCCAAGAAGACTTAAGTGACTAAGGACTTTAATATACTATTTTAAAAACTAAAATGCAAGACCGGTAAGAAAACTGAAGAGAAAAGTCAAAATCGGGTATAGATAGTTAGAAAAGAAAACAATGAAAATTATCAACAGAAAAAGAGAGTATTGTTCAATCTGAGAAATATACGTAGAGGCAGATTGTGGCAAAAGAGAGAAAAGTATCTTTGAACCATCGAGTGGTGGTATGGGAACCAAGTTGAATATTCCCAAGGCTAGGTTCACAAGGACTATTATCGAAGTTATGAAATAAAAACCTTCTGGTAAAGTCATGCCGTGTGAGAGACGGATGATGACCCCAAAAATAATAGCGATCAGGAAATTGGAGAGAACTCCGGCTGATGCTACGGCCACAGTCCCCCATTTTTTATTACTTAAATTTTCTGGATTGTATGGCACGGGCTTCGCCCAACCAAACAAGAATGGAGAATGTGTGAAAACCAGAAAGACTGGCAAAAGGACGGAGCCAAAAAGGTCTAAGTGTTTAATGGGATTCAAAGTCAGCCTACCTGCAAAGCGCGCCGTCTTGTCGCCAAAATACTCCGCCATGAAACCATGCGAGACTTCGTGAATAACGATAGACATCACAAGTACGACCACATAAAATACTGCGTTGGTTGCTTCCATTTGTATTTTATGATAGCATTTTGTAACTGATATGAAAATATGCGCAATAACAAAAAAGGGCTCAATCATGGGAGGCGGATACTCTAACAGGACCCGTGCGACCAAATTCAACCCTACTGGTAAAGTCCGAAAGTATGTAAACCTTCAAAAGAAGAGGGTTTTCGTGCCGGAGATAAACAAATTCCTAAATATTGAAATAACCACTAAAGGCATGCGCACCATGAAGAAAAACGGCGCCTACGCAACCCTCCTCAAAGCTGGATTAATAAAGGCATAAAAAAACTCCACACCTAGTGGAGTTTTTTTATTTATCTATAATTATTTACGCCGGCACGAAGGTCAAGGCTGTTCCCTTCTTGCCTGCGCGGCCTGTTCGGCCTATGCGGTGCACATATGTATCATATGTTTGTGGGACGTCGTAGTTGATGACGTGGGTCACATCTGGAATATCTAGACCTCTGGCTGCCACGTCTGTCGCAATCAAGATGTTGATCTGGTCCTTTTTGAATGAATCAAGGATGCGGATACGTTCACGACTTCTCTTGTCGCCATGAATACCACCCACTTTAAATCCAAAACCTTGAAGTTCTTTCGCTAGAGAATCCACGCTGTGTTTCATCTCGCGGAAGATAAGAACTTTGTCAGATCCGTCCTTTTTCAAAACTTCGTGCAGTTTTTCTATTTTTTCTTCCTTAGCTCTAAAACGAACTACATCTTGCTCGATATTTTTTGCTGTCTCACCTGAAATCACAGAAATAAAAGCAGGATCTTTCAGATATTGTTCCGTCATTTTTCTAATTTCTGGAGAAAGAGTCGCAGAGAAGAATAGAGTTTGACGTTCCTTTGCAGTCTTGCCGATAATGTAAACCATATCATCACGGAATCCCATATCGAGCATACGGTCAGCTTCGTCGAGTACCACAGAGTGACAAGTAGAGAGGTCTAGAACTTTTTGGTCAATCAAATCTCGTAGACGCCCCGGCGTACCGATAACAAACGATACCCCCATTTTTATTTCTCTTATTTGCTTCCCGATTGGTAGCCCACCCACACAAGCCACGGAGAACATACCGAATCCAAAAGCTAGAGTTTTGAAATCACTTTCGATTTGTAAAGCAAGCTCACGAGTCGGCGCCATAATTAATACTTTTTCTTTCTTAGAAAGTCCTTTAGTCTTAGAAATCTTTTCAATCAAAGGCAAAAGAAAGGCTGCAGTCTTACCTGTACCAGTGTTTGCCATACCGAAAACATCACGCCCAGAAAGAACTGTTGGAATTGATTGGTCTTGAATCGGTCGTGGATGTTCAAATCCAGCGCCCTTAATATTTTTATGTAATTGTGGATTAAAAGGAAAATCAGCAAATGTATGCTTTGCTACATATGGCTTTTCCTCCACATGTATAGCTTTTTTAATGAAACGAGAAGCATCTATCCTCTCGCCACCAAATCTACCCCTCTTTGGAGCACCTCTGCCTCCCCCTCTAGAAAAACTAGGACGAGAATTATTAAACTTACCACTTCCATAAGAAGGGCTAGAAGGTCTCGGAGTGAAACCAGAAGACTTGTGCGCACCTGCCGAAGCTGGACGCGCGAAACTGCGTTTGTTCATCATATATAACTTTGTGTCATGGCAATCAATCTCTAGTCACTTTGCGACACAAAAGTCATAGATGATTTCCACAAGCGTCAGTCTCGTTAATTAATAGGTGAGAATGATGTAACAAGTATAGCACTTTGTATATAGATTGTCAATGTTTCTTAATCTAGTCAGAAAAGTATAATGAAACCATGCAGAATAAACCTCTTGGTAAACACGCGGACGTTTTATATTTGGACCTCCTAGAGCACATCATGAAAAATGGCGCCACCAAGACTGACCGTACAGGAACAGGTACAAAAAGTGTATTAGGGTATCAAATGCGATTTAATTTAGAAGACGGCTTCCCCCTCCTCACCACAAAGAAAGTGCCAATCAAATCCATCATCCATGAATTGCTTTGGTTCATGCGCGGAGATACAAATTTAAAATATCTTGCAGATAATAATGTGCACATCTGGGATGAATGGCCCTACAAGGCATATTTAATTCGAAATAAAATTAACGTTACAAAAACTGGATCAGAAGAATGGAATTCAGGCATTAAAGAATTCGTGGAAAAAATAAAAACAGATGAAAAATTTGCGAGGGAATATGGCAACCTTGGACCAATCTACGGCTATCAATGGCGAAGTTGGCCAGCGCCAAACGGCAAACATATAGATCAACTCGCAAACGTAATTGAGCAAATTAAAAAAAGCCCTGACTCTAGGAGGCTAATAGTTTCAGCATGGAACGTAGCAGACATAGAGGAGATGGCTAAAGCCGGACTCCCTCCTTGTCACTGCTTCTTCCAGTTTTACGTCGTGGACGGCAAGCTTTCTTGTCAGCTCTACCAGCGCTCATGTGACACATTCCTCGGAGTCCCCTTCAACATCGCTTCGTATGCCACATTCACTATGATCATCGCGCAAATTTGTGGACTAAAAGTTGGAGAATTTGTTTGGACTGGTGGCGATGTACATTTATATTTAAATCATTTAGATCAAGCAAAATTGCAACTCTCTCGTCGTAATGATATTCGCCCTATGCCAAAGATGAAAATAAATCCAAAGAAAATGAAAATCAAAGATTTCACTATCGAGGATTTTGAGTTGGTTGATTATAATACACACGAAGGTATTAAGGCTCCCATAGCTGTATAAACATGATTTCACTCATCGCTGCAATTGGTAAAAATAATGAACTCGGTAAGGGTAACACCCTTCTCTGGATTTTCCCGAATGACCAGAAACATTTCAGGGAAATAACATCTGGCCATAAGGTAATTATGGGACGTAAAACTTTTGAATCTATCGGTAGACCACTACCAAAAAGAAGAAATGTAGTAATCACAAGAGATAAAAAATACACCCGTGCTGGTGTAGAAGTTGCACATTCACTAGAAGAAGTACTAAAACTTGTGAAGGTCGGACCTTCACAAGAAGTATTTATAATAGGCGGAGCGGAAATATATAAACAATCAATGAAATTTGTCGACAGACTTTATATCACCCACGTAAATGCCGAAGATAAAAAGGCTGATGTCTTCTTTCCGGAAATTATTCCAATCGTTTGGAACAAAATCTCGCACGAAGAACACAAAAAGGACGACAAAAATCCTTTTTCTTATACTTTTTCTACTTACGAGAGGTTGTAAAAATATAAAATATAACTTTTCGCAGGGGTTTGGCGAGCGACGGCGAGCCAACTTCAGGATTTTTTAAGCTTAAAAAAATCCGTAACAAAGAAAAGTTGATATTTTATATTTTTACGGGTCTAGAGGAGTCTTGATACGAATAAAAATATCTTTTCCATCTGGAGATTTAGATTTTTTATATTTTCTCTTCTTGTTGATTTCAATTTTTCTAACTAATTCTTTTTCTAAATCAAAACCCAAGTTCTCACACATACCGAGAATAAATATCATCACATCAGCGAATTCTTCAGCCACCCCATTTTGCCCTTTATTAAACTTTGAAAATGCCTCAGAAAGTTCTTCGTGTGCTCTACAAAACTCTAACGCAGTATCGTTCATGTTAAATCCTTTTTCGATTTTATTCCTCATTACCTCCTTTTGTAATTCTTTTAGATTTACAGACATATTATTGATCTTTATAAGACTGAACTTTAGCGCTTACAATTTCTAATTTAACCCCAGTTTTTTTGAAAATCGCTTTAGTTTGAGCACTCGCATGATAATCCTGAGAAGCTACGAATCTCTTAATGCCAGAATTAACCACAGATTTTGCACATGCATAACATGCCACCATTTTCGAATACATCGTAGCGCCATCTATAGCTATACCAAAACGAGCAGCGTTGGCTATAGCGTTTGTTTCTGAGTGCGCAGTACGTATACAGTGTCGTGAAACAGATCCATCTTCATTTGTAACTGTGTGCATCTCATGGCCCACTTCATCGCAGTGGGGTAATCCCACAGGTGAACCAACATACCCAGAAGCAAGTAATCTCTTGTCTTTTACAATCACAGTACCAGCCCTTCCCCTATCACAAGTACCCCGAGAACCTACAAGTTCTGCCATTTGTAAAAAGTATTCATCCCAAGATGGACGCTTATGGTTTTTTACTCTCTCGGAAGTCTTTTTCATATATTCAATATACTCCCAAAATAAGAAAAAGCAAAATTACTAAAATATAACTTTTCGCGGGGTTTCGTAGGCTGCCGAGCCGAGAACTTCAGGATTTTTTAAGCTTCAAAAAATCCGTACCAAAGAAAAGTTCATATTTTAGTAATTTTGCTTTTTCAATCTTTTTTGCCAAGCGCTTTCAGAACTTTCAAATACATGGCTTCGACTATTTTTCTCTGTTTTTTGCCAGTCATAACATAATGATCGAGTCCAGGAGCAGCATTTATTTCAATAATATAATAATTACAATCTTTGGGATTTTTTGTTATATCCCCCCTGGTGACCATAATATCTACTCCAGCCATACGTAAGCCCATATCTCTCGATAAATTAACAGCAATTTTACGAAACCCAACATTTATAGTATTTGTAACATCCACCGAATCCCCTCCAGTGGATAGATTGGCATTATCAAGTAAGAAAACCTTTTCACCATTTGGTAAAATAGTATTTAAAGTATGGTCAGAGTGTTTTAATTTTAATTTAATTCTTTTGTCTTTAAAATTTATTTTTGTATCACGTCCTGAAACATTAAAAGATTTTTGTTTTTGTTGTAACAATTTAAATATTGAGCTCTTTCCATCCCCGACCACTGAAAGTGGAATGCGTTCATAAGCAGAGATAACCTCTTTGTCTAAAACTACTATTCTATAGTCATGCCCAGGTAAATATTGTTCGATAATAGCTATTTTGTCTCCTTTAAAAATTTCTTTTAAGCCAGATACTAGTTCAGTCCTATTCCACACAAGGGTCACCCCCACCCCCTGACTTTTACTATTTGGTTTAATGATAAGTGGATATCCTAATTTTTCTGCATATTTCACACCAGCAGAAATTTTATTGTTACTCTTAAGAACCTTGGCCCATGCATCACTAAAAACAGTCTGCCCTGCAGCAACAGGATAGCCCCTTTCTTTCATAAAAAACTTTGCATAATCTTTATCGCGAGCAATATCACTCGAAGCAATATGATTTAAATCGAGAGAATACATGCGAAGTGACCGCACTATTTTATTTGGATAGATTATTTGTCCAGCTATACCCCATTCTGGCTCTAACATAAAACGCGCGCCAACTTTTGGCGCAAGTTTTTTTACAAGGCTAGTTAGATATGGCAATACGGACTTTTTATTCTTCAAGATTTTAATCTTTAACTTCAATCCCTTTATGTAATTTAGATTACATCGATACCCATAGACCGTGCAGAACCAGCGATGATGTTGATTGCTCCTTCATCATCTTTAGAATTCAAGTCTGGCATTTTCTTTTTAGCTATTTCGAGAGCTTGCGCGCGAGTGATCTTGCCTACTTTAGTAGTAGAATTCTTGCCTGAACCACTCTCTATACCAGCCGCTTTCAAGATGAGTCCTGTAGCAGGTGGAGTTTTAACGACGAAATCATAACTACGGTCATCGTAAACTGTTATTTTTACACCAACCTTATCCCCAGCCATTTTAGCTGTAGCAGCGTTAAACTTGGTGACGAAATCACCAATGTTGATACCTGCCTGACCAAGCGCGGGCCCAAGTGGCGGCGCAGGAGTAGCCTTTGCAGCCTGAATTTGTAGTTTTATTTTTTTTGTTATTTTTTTTGCCATAAATTGTGTATTGATACCTTACTATAATATAACGATAAATGCAATTTTCTTAGCGCCGCCGCCAAGCGGTCGGCATCAAGAAATTTATAGTCGCTTTGCTCCTTAAATTTTCTTGACCTGCAAGAAGTCGAGCTCGACTGGAGTCTCGCGACCGAACATTGAAACAAGGACTTTTACTTTTCCACGCTCATTATCGACTGAGTTGACCTTGCCTTCAAGATCTTTAAATGGACCATCGATAATCAAAATACTCTCGCCGGCAACCATATCGATATTGTGTTTAGCTGTACCAGCATCCATTTTCTTGAAAAGGTAATCTACTTCTTCTTTTTTAAGAGGAACAGGGTTTACTCCCGCACCGACGAATCCAGTAACTCGTGGAGTGTTGCGCACAACATACCACGAATCATCCGTCACAATCATATCCACCAAGACATAACCCGGATAAATCTTTTCTTCTACTTCTACCCTCTTACCTCCTTTTATCTTTATTTTCTTTTCAACTGGAACAATAACATTGAAAATCTTTTCATTCATACCGAGAGAATCAATACGTTGACGCAAATTACGCAAAACAACATTTTCATATCCAGCATAAGTATGGATCGCGTACCAGTTTCTAGCTCCTTGTTCTTCTTGTTTCATAGTAAATTTATGCTAAAAATTAAAGACTGATCAGCTTTTCTAAACCTCTAGAGAAAATAAAATCAAAAATACCCAAGTAATACGCCACAAGGACTGATAAAACTATGACCATTAAGGTATAGAAAAGAGTTTGGCTTCTATTTGGCCAGATAACATGCTTGAGTTCTGTCTTTGTTTCGTTTAAATATTCGGTAAGTTTTGACATTTGAGTATTTTATATTGCTAATAGTCTTTTTGCCCTCTTAAAAAAGCCCCTTGCAGGGCTCTTTTAATACTACTCTTTTTAGGCTAAATAGTCAACCTGAGAAAAATGAGCTTCTTGTAATTTTGAGCTTCCCGAGGGTCCCACCCTTGTACTCAAGGGAAGGGCGCAAGGACGAGAAATTATAAGAAGCTCAGATTTTCTACCTTATTTCGTAAGTTATCGTCACATCAGAGCTGATGGTGTTCTCGCCTTTAGGAAGTTCAGCCGGCGCTGATTGTGGAGCTGCACCCGCAGTCATCATTGCATCTTTTGCATACATCATAGGATACACACCAATATCAGAATCACTGAAACTAACGATTTTGATCAATCGAACCCCTAAATCTTTTGCTAATACTTGTGCCTTAGCTTTAGCATCATCAATAGCTTGCTTTCGAGCTTCTGCTTTTAGTGAATCTTCTTTATCTATTGCAAAATTTGGACCGCTCAAATCAGAGACACCTGTGGTGCCGAGACCTTGCATAATAGCGCCAGCGTCATCTGTATTGCGGATCTTTACAGTAATACTCTCGCTCGCAGTGTAACCAACAAGCACTTGTTTACCACCGCCACAATAATAAGAACCTCCTGTATCAGCTGAAACTGTAGGGCAAATCTTTTGCTGGTAATCATATTTAGGATAGAAAGAGGTATTGTTTGTCTTTATATCTTTTTCGTCCACGTTTTTAGACTTTAGAAAATCCAAGGCTTTCTTTTCAACCACTGCTACTGCTTCTTGAGCCTCTTTGACCGTCTTTGCATCTTTACTGATATTGAAGTAAACATTTGCTATATCAGGTACAGCTGTTACTTCCCCGTGACCAGAAAAAGAAATCGTAGCTGGAATATCATTAAGATTACCCATCATGTGACCTCCCCTTATGTCTCCAAAAGTTCTAACAGCAAAATATACTGATAAGATAATTACCAAAACAAGCAATCCCTTCAACATTTTTATCTTACTTCCTTCTAGTGTTTCCATAAAATTCTTTAGTTAATTATTAAATACTAAAGAATTATACACGCAAAAGTGATTAAATCAAATTCACCTCAGGGGTAAGTTCTAAGCCAAATTTTGCTTTTACATCGAAAATTATTTTATTAGCTAAAGCCAATATTTCCGCACCTGTAGCATTACCATGATTCACTAAAACAAGTGCCTGTCTATCATGAACACCCACGTTTCCCACTCTATACCCCTTCCAGCTTAGCCCATTTGCGGGACCACATTGTTCAATGAGCCATCCGGCTGGAATCTTAACAATCCCATTCTCTTCAAAATGAGGCATTGCTGGATATCTTTTTTGTAATTTTTTCAATTCTGATTTTTCAACAAAAACATTCTTAAAAAAACTACCTGCGTTGCCGATGACTTTTGGGTCTGGGAGTTTACTACGACGAATATCTGCAACAGCATCACTAACATGTTTAGAATGTTTAACTTCAATCTTATTTCTTTGCAAATGATCCGAAAGCGCTTTGTATGAAATATTTTTTTGCTCTTTTGTGCTTAATTTTAAAATTATCGCAGAAATAAAATACTTATCTTTTAATTTATTTTTAAAAACACTGTCTCTATAGCCGAGCTCACATTCTTCCCTACTAAAAATCCTCTTGGCTCCAGTATTTATTTCAAAAGCTTCAACATTTTCTAAAACACTCTCAAGCTCTACCCCATAAGCTCCTATGTTTTGCATTGGTGCAGCACCGACGGTGCCTGGGATGAGCGAGAGATTTTCAATACCCCAAAGTCCCCGCTCTACAGTAAACACCACAAGGTCGTGCCAAATTTCTCCACCCATGCATCTTATTACAACACCATCAGAATCTTTTTTTGAAATTTTTATTCCCTGTAGTTTATTTAAAACAACTATCCCATTAAAATCTTTAGTAAAAAGGACGTTACTCCCTCCACCTAAAAATAATCTCTCATTATTTTTAAATTCTAGAGTAGAGAATAGTTTTTGTAATTCATTTTCATCATGAAGCTCAACAAAAAACTTGGCATTAGCTGATATACCAAAAGTGTTTAGTTTAGATAAATTGTAGTTACTCTGTATTTTCATATTTTCCTAGTCTCATTTTGAGTATAGCAAAATTAAGCACAAACAAAAAAGCCGTGCACCACAAGGGAGGCACCGGACTTTTTGAGGGTTAAATAACATCACCCACAGTTTTAGACACCCAATACTGAAAACTCATCACCGTTTCGCACTAAGTTTTCAGGGTCCCCAAGTTTGTAAAGACGACCATAGTCTTCACCACGTATCCACAACTTTAAACGTTCCCATTGTTCCCCTTCTTTTGGGAAGTAAAAGCTGTCGTATCTGAGCCTCATCGACTGCGAGAAGATAATCTGATGAGTATCTGAACATTGCATTGATGTAGGAGGAATTAACACCCACTTAGGTTTTGGCGACCAGTTTCTATCAAAAGAAACTCTTCGTTCGCAAAGCCAAGTAAAGTGAATCACAACAACCCTTTCATCAATGTTTGGAATTTCAAGACGCAATATTTCACCCCTAAAGACCTGACCTTCAACCTCTTCAGGCTGGGGTCGTATTTCAAGCTCCTCATTGCCGGTGTGAATGAGGCGTTCTAGCTCTTCTGGATGGATCTTAGTTTTGATGAGAAACTGTCCACCATTTTCGAAACCCCGAAGTTTCGGTTCTAAAAGCTTCGGATCACGACGACAAAACCATCTATGCATATAAATCACTTTCTGGTTGGAGTTCATAGAAAGAACTCTTTACGACTTTATTATATATCAAATCTAAATTTTAAGTTAATCAAAATATCCTTTCGCCTCGGCAATATTTTGTGACGAAGGCAACGCCTCTGTATTGACACCATGGAAAAACTCTGACTCTTAATGTATAATTAAACAATATGATAAAAATGATTGTAAAATTTTTCGATAAATTAGAAGATAAAGTAAGGAGAAAATTGAGCCATTACCCAATTATTTATGCCTTCATTGGGGGCATAGGAGTGGTATTGTTTTGGCGTGGAGTCTGGCACACAGCAGATGATATAAATATTGCCAGTGTTTCTTCATTAATCATTGGCTCTATTATTCTTCTTATGACAGGAATATTCGTTTCAGCTTTTGTTGGAAACCGTCTGATTATTTCAGGCCTTATCGGAGAAAAGAAATTAACTGAAAAGGAACAAAGTGAGATAGAAACAGAAGAAATCCAAATAAAAAATCTGCAAAATACTTTAGTCAGGTTGGAGAAAAAATTAGATCACATGGAAACCCACCTAGAGCCACCGCCAGAAGAAAATAAAATCGACTAATGGGTGCCTATTCTGGAATCGGATATTACATATCCAGGTGCTTTTCCATTTTGCTTTGCAAAATATGAAAAAGCCTTTCAATTCCCAGACAAATATAAATAAATTTGCATTCTTATCACCCATCAAATGGGTCAGTACCCGACTGCTATTATACGGATAATGGAAGATGTAGAATACATGGAGTCATTATACTCTAAATACCTAAATATCAAGGCGATGCAAAAGGAAGACGTGACTAGCTAGTTGAATTTTTTGCCTTTACAAAATCATCCACTTCTTTAGGTCTATTTTTAAATAGATACCTACGGATTACTGTTTCCATGTATCGATTTTTAAGACGAAAGGCTCTTATTTCAGCTGGAGCATCACTAAAAGGTTGTTTTGTTTTTGATTTTCTATCGTTTGGATCTCTGAATGTACCTCCATGTTTTGGGCACAATGTGAGATTGGCATGTTGGTACTGGTGTATATGGTGCGCTTCTCCTATTTTGATTTTTTCAATTATTGCCTTGTAATCTGGATTAAGTTCCTTTATTACCTCATCATCCATTTCCCAAAGAAAGACATATTTAATAATATACTCGGAACGCAAGCTGTCTGCATTGTGTACGTACCAAATAAAAAGAACTTTCTTATTTTTCTTATACAAAGAAGATTCTTTTATACTTTTATTTTTTACCTCCTGAGAATAGTTGATAATATTTAATGAAAGGGGTTCTTTTACCCTAAGCTTGCCATCCTTGCCTATTTTAAGTGGACTTGTTTTTATTTCAACATCTAGGTGGGCAATGTCTGGACCTGCAGTGCTGTTTTTCCCAATTCCAAAATACCCATCTTCGATAACATAGCCCACTCCCGCTTTTGTGCTGACACGAGTACTCGAGTCGCTCGCTACAATAGATGCCATTATTTGCTGCAAGGTTCTACCCTCAAGGTCACGTCTGGCTATCGTTTCTAGTTCTTTGACTGTTTTAATCTTTTTTAGATTAAGTATTGGCATTGAGCCCAGTATAAAGGAAAGGTTGATCACATTCAACTTTTGTGGTGGAATGTTTATATGGGTTGATCGAAATAAGGCTAGATGTTATAATCATTTTGCAGTGAAGAAAAATACTAAAAAACCATTACGAGTAGCTGAATTATTTGCCGGTGTGGGCGGATTTCGTATTGGATTAGAAGGATATAATAAGAAAAATAAAGATTATACTACTGTATGGAATAACCAATGGGAGCCTGCAACAAAAAAACAACATGCTTCTGAGACGTACATTTTGCGTTTTGGCGCCGAAGGTCATTCGAATATAGATATTGCTAAAGTTCCTGTATCTGAAATCCCTCATCATGACTTATTGGTTGGTGGATTCCCATGCCAAGATTACTCTGTTGCAAGGAATCTTGGCAGTGCTGATGGTATTGTTGGTAAAAAAGGGGTTCTTTGGTGGGAAATACATCGCATCTTAAAAGAGAAGGCAAAAAATGCACCTTCCTATCTTATGCTAGAAAATGTAGACAGACTATTAAAATCGCCAGCATCACAAAGAGGTAGAGACTTTGCAATTATAGTTTCTTCATTAAATGACTTGGGGTATATAGTTGAATGGAGAGTAGTAAATGCTGCAGATTACGGAATGCCCCAAAGAAGAAAGAGAACTTTTATTATGGGTTATAAAAAAGGTACATCCATATATAAGAAAATCATTAAATTAAAGCAACCATTTGATTGGTTGAAAAATAAAGGAGTAACGTCAACAGCCTTTCCTATAATCTTAAGCGAGGAAACTCCTGAAAGTTTTAAGATTACTGGTGATTTATTAGAAATAAGTGAGACTTTTAATAAAGCACACCCCACGGATAATATTTTTAAAAATTGTGGTATTTCGATTAATCGAAATGTGCTTACTCTAGAAGTAAAACCAGACTATCAAGGGAAAAGGACTATGCTTGGTGATATTTTAGTTGACGAAAGAGAAGTTCCTGCAGAATTCTTTGTAGAAAAGAAAGATTTTAAAAAGTGGAAATACCTAAAAGGAGCTAAAAATGAAGAACGTAGTGGAAAAGGCGGCTTTAAATTCTTTTATACCGAAGGGGCAATGACTTTCCCTGACGCACTTGATAAACCATCCCGTACGATTATTACAGCTGAAGGAGGAATCACCCCTTCTCGTTTTAAGCATGTAATTAAAACTCCATCTGGAAAATTAAGAAGACTTACACCAATTGAGTTAGAAAGATTATGTATGTTTCCAGAAAATCACACAGCAGGGCAACCCGACACAAAGAGAGCCTTCTTTATGGGGAATGCTTTAGTCGTGGGAGTCATAGAAAAACTAGGGAGATCCTTATCCAAACACAATGTTTAATTTTTTATGGAATAACTTTCTATTAAAGCTTTAATTAAATCAGTTTCGTCAGAATCGTTTATACGAGAAAAAAGTGGGATATCATCATCAATAATCTTTTCCATTCTTTTAATTTTCATATCTAATTTTTCATTAATAATTTCATCAATAGAATTAGAGGAAATAAAATAATAATAATTAGTTTCTTGGTTTTGAGGTAAACCATATCGATGTATTCTATCTTTTGATTGTAAAAAATTTGAACAATTATAGTCGCGTTCCATATAAATAGCGTTGTGACAACCTTTATGTAGTGATATTGATTCAGAAACAGAAAATGGGTTAGCTATAACTACCTGGAATTCTGTATTCTGAGGATTATTAAATTTACTAATAATAACCTCTCTATCACTTTGTGGAACTTCCCCAATCAATAAATAAGATTTAATATTATTCTCTAAAAGATAATCCTGGAGCTCTTTAGCGTTCTGAATAAAAATAGTCCAAATAATAACCTTGCCATTGTTGTGCAGAATTTTTTCTTTCAGTAGTTTTTCTATTGCAGTAAACTTTCTAGGAGTTTTGTTGTTTGAGTATTCAATTATCTTAGAAAGAATAGGAGAATCATCCTGGAACTCATCTGGCATCTGTTTGCTAAAATTAATCCTTTGTTCATAATCATCTGAATCTAGAGTTTCTGAAATTGGCTTTAATAACAGAGATGGGTTAGTAGAGGCTTGTCGTAAACGTATTAATTTAGCCTTGTTTAGTAAGTCTTTAACTGTCGCAGAACTATTATTTTTAAACTGTTTAATATATTTGTCTTCAATAAAATCGTAAATTTCTCTTTGCAATAAATCCATATCTACATTAATTATAGTTTCATTAACTGGAGGTAATTTTAAGTCTGACTTTTTAATACGAATAAAATATGGTGATATATTATCAATAAATTCTTTCACTCTATCGCTATCGATGGATGAGTTTATTGTCATATCTACTAAATTCAAAAAATGTAACTTTAATATGTCTTTATATTTATATGGGTAAAGAAATTGAAATAAATTAAATAAATCTTCATAACCATTTGGAGCTGGTGTCCCTGTTAAGACCACCCTAGATTGTGCTTCTTTTGCTATTTCAACAACACTCTTCCCCCAAACACCTTCAGGGTTCTTTATTCTGTGTGCTTCATCAACTACAACCATAGTTTTATTTTTCTTTAAAAAAGATACAATTTCATATTGCAAACTATCAACACCTCCATGATTTATTAAGGTAAGCTCAGCTGGGTTACCAGAAAAAAGATGTTGCTCTTTGTGAGACCTAGAGATACTGGCATCTCCAGATAATCTTTGAGATGTTGGCTTGCGTCCGAAACATTCCTTATACTCATTTTCCCATGGAAAAAAAGAAGACAATGGTCCAATTACTAATATTTTATCAACATGTTTTTTGTCGTCTATAGGTAAACTATTTAAATAAGCAAACGCGCCATATACAATTGATGTCTTTCCTGCACCAGGTACAGCAAAGTTACAAGAATTTTGCGAAAATGCCATATGGAAAGCAGAAAGTAACTGAAGTGGGTAAAGAGGTCGTACTAATTTTTGTTTCAAAATACTTTGAAATTTATCGAAGTTATGGACAAGCTCTGGGTTATCTTTAAACTTATCGTTACGAATATTTTTAGCATTATTCGAAAAAACAGCAAAAGATTTTTCCTCTTTCTCAAAACTAGAAACCTCATTACTAGTTTCATTAGTCAGTTTTATTTTAAAATCAAATTTTTCAAGTAAAGAAATTATATTCTGAAGTATTTTTATCTTAGTTTTTTCATTAAAAGGTACCAATATGTAATTATCAAAAGAGCTATAACTAAGCCTCTTGAATGAAAAGACCAATCGAGTATTTATAGAAATATTTACAATTCCTCCTGTTAGCTTAAAACTAGACAATGCGTTATCTATATCTATATAAATAATATTATCCATTTAATTTACTGGATGTCTTTTTTAATAGAAGCAACTATTTTTTCAATCTCTAGTACTTTAACTAACATATGTTTTTTGAGCGAACTATTCTTTCCTAAGGTAATAGATTTTAGTATTTTAACAACTTGAGACAGAATCTTGTCCGGAGAATTTACTGTAATCATACTTACAACTTTTTCGCTTATCAACTCAAGTCCAACAGAAACATCACTACTTGAAAATGAAGGATTTTTTTGATTAATTGCATTTAAAGCATCGCTAGCAGTATTTACAAGTTTAGACGGTTCGTTGGCAGATTTTTTGTTCTGAAGTTGCTGTTTATGAATCCTAATATTTTCTTCTAAGAAGCTCTCTCCTTCTTTGTTTTTTGTACTTTCAAAATATTTTGCATCTCTATCCCTAAGGTGAGCTTCGAGATTATCAGATTTGAAATCGATTTTTCGTTCTGCGTTTTTTATTGAATCTATTTTTTTAAAATGGAAATCTCTAAAACTTGCCCAAATTCTTTTATCCCCAAAAAAATGATTATCCCTTAACCCGTATCCAATATTTCGAAATTCTTTACCTTCATAAATAGCTCTTATGTAGTCAAAAGATATTATTTTAAGATCATCAACATCGCTATCAGTATATCCATCAAATGCTTTAGAACTATTCTCTCCATAAAAAGCTTCGAGCCATCTTGTTAAACTTATGAACTGATCCTCTCTTTCATCCAATTGTGTATATATTCCCTTGCAACCAAGATAGTCTAAATACTCATCCATAACGTCCATAACACTTAAATATTCTTTCACTTTAGAAATATCTTCTCCCATCCAATCAGCAATTTTCTCAACAGATATTTTTCTTTGGTATAGTAATTTAGATTTTAAATATTTTTCTATTGCCTTATAACCCAATTTTTCATCTTCCCCCATTTGATAGGTAGTCTCAAGCTTTTCAATCTCTAGCGGATTTTCTTCTAAAGTAACATCTAGTACAACAGTTTTAAAATAGTCGTATTTATCTAATTTATTTAATAACATTGCACGTCTGTTGCCATCAATTATTATTCCATCTCGAGTAATAATGCCAACTTTCTCTTGACCCATTTTATTAATACTCTCAAGTGTCTGTTTATTTCTTGATGGATTTGAATCCATAAGAAGCTTCTCTATTAGGTTTTTGCCTTCTTTGGATGCAGCATCAATTTTATACCCCTGCATTTCTAATGACTTAGTTCTGCTCAAGATACGCCCATTATATTTATTGTAAACAAGATACTCCAAAGGTATCAAGAAAACAGCCATTGGTTCCAAGCTATCTTTCCATGGTATATCTTGTCTCCCATGCTCCTTTTCTCTCTTAGTAATTTCAGCAATTTTTTTTATACGAGTTTCTTGATTCATATATTTGATATACTATCTCACAAAATCAATATTTTATCAAGGTATTAAAGCCCTTTTTGGGTAGTTTTAATAAGCCAATATTTAGTTTTCTACGTTTCTAAGATCTTCTATAAATTTTTTTATTTCCATTAGATATTCAGAGTCATCTTGACCCACTGATGCCATTTTTTCATTAATTTCCGTTAAGGCTTTTGGCACAGTCATCCAAGGAACCTCGTTTGTTGTTAAAAGCCGATCTTTTTTCCATTCCTTCATCCTATTGTGTATTTCAGTTGAAAGTAGTTCGGGTTTTTCTAAAAAAATAATTCTGTAAGCGAATTCTTTTACACATGGGTCTTTAATCTTTTCTACAATTGATAGTTTCTGTTCCCAGTCTGCATTTTGAAAATTGAGCGCCAAGGATTGATCCTCCCTGCTCATGAAACCACCAGAATATAGACGTTGCTCAATGTGTTTTGATTCTTCTTTGTCTTCGTATCTACCAGCAAACGCTTCCTCTATTTTTGCTTGAAAAATTGGGTCTTCTTTTATTGTTTTTACACGCCTCGTTAATTCTTCATGAGGAATATCTAAAGTTTCCTTTATTGTTGATAGTTCTATAGGCATTAATATTGGTTGCTTGTGTGCTTTTAAAGCTCTCAGGGGATTATTTTTCCCCTTGAGAACTTTAACCAAACCCTCTACTGATAAAGATTTATATTCATCTGGGTCGTATTTTAAATCGAAAACTATTGCGTCCATATTTCCATTCATACCACAAAGAGTAACAATGTAATGACTCATTTTCCCGAAGCCACTTTCAGTTAAAGAAAACATCGGTTGTTTTGATACCATATCAAACACGTCATTTTTCTTTGATACCTTCATCATATTTTGCCAAACTTCAGGAGCTTTTTCTTTAATAAGTTTAGCCATTTGTATTGTCATCCTAACGTCTGCTAACGCTTCATGAGCGTTATCGTGATTATAGCCGTTTGCTATAGCAATGTTTTTTAACTTAAAAAATGGATTTCCTTTTTCATTTATAGGTACAGTTATACTTTTTGGCGCATAGACACTAGCTGCATGGGCAATTTTCATTACATCAGCACGTTTGTTTCCGTTTGTATTTGTAAGATACGCTGGATGTAGCGTATGAGAAAAAGTATGACGCATTAGTTCCTCATCAAATGGAATAGAATTCCATCCTATAAATGTTGCAGGAGACCATTCTAAAAGTTTCTTTTGAATTTGCTTAATGAGTTCGTAATGAGTTGGCAGACTTTTGTCTGTTAATTTTGAAATAGGTATTTTTGTTGTAAGTAGCCCGCTTGGCGCAGGGACAATATGAAACATTAGCTGGCAACGCATCTCAAATGACTCTAGTTCATTAAAGTTATCATCAGTCAGTATCGCTGCAAATTGCAGAATCTGATCAAATTCTGTTTCTAAACCTGAAGTTTCAGTGTCGTAAAATATATAGGCCATTAGCTCTACGTTACTCGCATATTCTATATTTTGCAACTAAAAAGCGGGGTTCGGACACGGAGTTTTGCTAAGGTTTATCTGTGGTTATTAGTGGTATAGTCTGAGGTTTGTCTCAGGTTCTAAATGTTAGGTTATGATAGGTTCTGTATGTTAGGTACGGTTACTTTTTCCAAGTTCCACCTATTGGGATTATCATTCCACCAGTTTGTTGTTTTTCTATAACCCAAGATTTTTTTTGACTCTTCTTTGTAAATTGTGTAATAACCTCTTTTTTTATCTCTTCTTCTGTTTTTCCCTCTGTTTTTATAAGTAATACTAATTTTTTCATAATAAATAAAAAATTCCTCTAAAAAGAGGAAAGATTTCTTGTAGGGACTAGCTACAAACACATCTTTCCTGACACTTTCGTGTCCGGTTGGATTTAGCACCTTACAATTGTAGGTTATTGCAGGTTGCTGTGGGGTCATTGAGCCAATTCTCTACCACCACTCTTGATAAAACTATTCAGTTGTATGTATATCATAGCATAACATTACAACTCTTGCTAAACCGCTAATGCTTCTCAAAAATTTAGCATTTAATGCTCCACAGGGCTTATATAAACTGGTATTTTAAATGTTTTTCTTGCAACCTCTATTATGGCTTTTGTTTGATATGGAACACCAAAAAGTATAGTCACAGAGGGCTTATATTTTCTTTTATCTAAATACTTCTTAATCAGTCCAAATAAATCAGCACAGCGATAACACAAAATCTCTTCAAATAAGTGTTGCTTGGCGGCGTTCTTCAGCTTTACTTTTCCTATTCTGATTTTGTGAGCTTCCTGTATTGTTATTTTCATACCAAGTGCAATCTCAGCATCAACATCTTTCCATCCTACATTGAAAGAGAAAGAAGTCGGTAAGGAAGCAAGACCAGATAGTAAAATCTTATTTTCTTGGACTTCAATAAAGGTGCAGTATAAATTTTCTTTTTTCATGTTACTTTATATTTTTATCCTTAGCACGTGGTTCCTTTACTATAACAATGTTTCCATTAAATTTAAAACACGACATAATAAATAAATGAAAAAGACTGATAATCAACCTAAAAGCAAGGGGCGCGGAGATGTAACTCCTTTATTATCATATCAGTGGAAAAAAGGACAGAGTGGTAATCCCGCTGGTCGTCCCAAAGGTAAAACAATGAAAGAATATGCGAGAGAATTACTTGAATGCCAATCGGAAGAAGAACGACAAGAGTTTCTGCATGGAATACCGAAACTAGATATATGGAAAATGGCAGAACAAAACCCTCGACAAGATGCTGATATAACTTCAAAGGGTAAACAAATACAAGGTAATACAATAATCTTTAAAGATTTTAGTTAGATAATTTATTTTAAATCTGTATTGAGTTTTTGAAACCCCTTTTTATCTAAAAATTTGCTATAGTCCTCTTTCTTTTGTGTTTTGTTTTTAAAGTTAGCAAAGTCAAATGCCTTAGGTGTTTTTGGGTTTATCCATATATGAAAATGATATACTTGCTGATTTCCTCTATTGGCTGATTTTTTATATTTTTTAACTTTTTCTTCAAGTTCCTTCTTTGAAATTGTTATGGTGTGTTGTCTTAAATAAACTCTTCCTTTATTTTTATTATCAAATTGTTCTAGTACATAAATTAAAAAAATAAAATAATCTGCAATTGAATTATCTATAGCCTCAGAAGTAACATCAATAAAACCATAAGAACCATATCCGTAATTTTTTATTTGTGTGTTGTTACCTTCAAAAGCTCTGCTGCCTTTTACTTGTATGGTTTTAATTTTCTTGTTCTTGGTATTTACTAAAATAAGGTCAATGTCCTTCATCTGAGCGTTGATTGGCATAAATACCTCTACGTTTTTGTTTGTTTCATCTCTCAAAATACCAGTAACAACTGCTTCGTCTGTATTTAAACTCCAAAAGTTTTTATATGATTTCATAAGATTTTTTAAATAATCCTATGATGAGCTAGAGCGCGAAAAGCCCATCACGGGTCTCTAGCTTGCGCTAGACACATCAATTTCTTGATATGGCCTGCAAAGACGAATCCCATGATGGGTTTTTCACGTCTTTGCAGGACTTAACTTTCACCATGCCTTTGTTGCCAAAGGTTTAGGCTACTTTATTATTAACTTGTACCAAAAGTATATTCTATTTTAGAGATTTTGACTAGGTAATGTTTTACTGGGTTTTAGGTGGGGTTATGTACGGTCCTAAACATAGGGTTTCATAAGGTTCCAATGTTAGGTTATGTTAAGTTTACTGTAGGTTATTGTAGGTTCAATTATGATAGGTTTTGATAGGTTATATAATGTTATATAAGGTTATGCAAGGTTTTGACTCAGAAAAACTTAGAGTATGGAACGATTCATAATACTAAATGTGTTGTCTCCCATGATTCTTGCGTGATTTTAAGTATTTAAAATGTTATCTTTTGTTATCATTCAGATCCTTGCTATGCCACCACTTTTGGCATAAAGTCAAAGATATGGAAGCGAAGAAACCAATATCTAACCAGCAAACACTTAAATTTTTTGAAGATTTCATTAGAAAAAATGAAACTCAAGACTTTATACTTAAATCTAGAAAAATATTTGGTATTCCTTCAGTCGGCATACCTTTTGAAAAAGAAGATAAACAAGTAATAGAAGATCCAAGGATGTTTGGGGGTTTCCGGTACATTCCTGAAAGACTTTTTAAAGTTATTGGTAAAAGTCGAGAAGAGATTGGATATAAACCCTATGACGCCTGTGAAAATTTCGTAAAAAAACAAAAAATACATAGCCGAACCATTGTTTGCATGCTCAGGTTATATTTAATCTTTAACCAAACAATATCTACAGAAATATTTTTTGATGAACCTGAAAACGATTTGATGTGGATGCAACACCTACCTTCAGAGCTTTCAGCATTTACTAAAGATTCTAAAGAAGAGTTACTATATTTATATGAATACATGGAGTCTATCGCTAAAAAATATCCAATTGTCCTGTATATAAATCCGCATGCTTCCCGGCGCCAAATAAGTGATTTTATTTCCACCAACTGGAGCTACATTCAGGAACACAAAACTGATAAGCAACCAAATTTCAATAAAGTCAGAACCAAAAAGAACTTAGCAGTAAATGATTTTATATATGAGCATAGGCATTTACCTTTAAAAGAAATAGGATCTTTGGGTATAATAAAATTCGGTAACTCTTTTCCTGATCAAGGAAACATCGGGAAAATATTATCTCTTGAGAGGAAAAATAGGAAATAAGCGCAAACACTTAATTCTTATATAGATAAGCTAAATAATTATAGGCTCATAGTAGCCTATTTTTTTGTTGAAGTTTTGCAAAGAAAAAGGCTCTCTCATGAACTTAAAAGAGCTAAATAAGAAAGAAAAAGAAATTCAAGAACGGGCTGCCGAACAGCTAGCGTTACTATTTGTTACCTGTTTGGATGAGCAAGAAGCCCAAAAAACAAGCCTGAAGGAGCCACGACGACCCAATTCTGACTCCGGTGGGTAAAAGAGTAAAACTCTAAGCCTTTAGCCTTTAAACTCTCCAGATGTCGAAATTGAAGCTCAGAATTAATAAATAAATAAATAACATGATTGAATCATTAACAAAAAAATTACAAAGCATTCCATTAAATACACCGAAAGTAAAAATCTTAGAAACATTGGAACCTCTTTTTCAAGAACTTATTAATCTTGATAAAATTGTTGCAGAAAATTTTATTCTGTATTCCATTAAAGAACATTTTAAGATATCAAAGGGTGAAGCTCAGAAATATATCTCACACCTTAACAAGTTGAGAGTTAAATCAATTCAAATAAATAGAAACAAAAAAAGAGAAGAAGATAAATTACCCCTTATTACTGATAGGGACATAGAAGTTGGGGAGGCCTACGATGCTATTGCAGAAATAGGGATTGTAGATATAAAAACACTGAAAATAATTGTTGCTATTATTATTTCGGCGCATTTACGATTAAATCCGCCATTGTGGTTATTTCTTGTAGGCGTACCCTCATCCTTTAAAACAGAACTTGTTGGTTTATTTAGCGCCATGAATGAGGTATACACCTTAGATACACTTACCGAAAATGCATTAGCTTCGGGTTATGTGCCACCAGATGGTTCAGAACCGCAAGACTTATTGCCACTACTTGATAATAAGACATTTATAATAAAAGATTTAAATACTCTTTTCTCAATGAACGAAGAGATGGTCAAAAAAATTCTCGGAGACCTCACAAGTATTTTTGACGGCAAGTTTCAAAAGTTTACAGCAACAAGAGGTTTAATTGATTATAATTCTTTGTTTTCAATGATTGGATGTATTACTCCATCGATTCTTATTAAACACTACAGTTATGCTACCCAACTTGGACCGAGGTTCCTTTTCTTACGTCTTCCAGAACTAACAGAAAAAGAAATGCAAGAAAGTTTTAAAAAATCGTGGAATGAAACAAATAGAAGAGAAAAAATAATTAAAACCCGACAAATTGTCTCATCTTACACCACTCAGTTGATAAGAAAAATCAAAGATCACAAGAACATTCCCGAAGGTGAAGAAGTGCAGAATAGAATTAATACAATTGCTAAGTTTGTTTGCAAGGCTCGTGGTATTGCTATCACTGGTAAGGCGACTTTTAGTAACGAAAAGGGAGAAAAAATTGACTACTTTGAAATAAAAGATTGGCAAATAGAGCACCCATGGAGAATTCTCAACCAAATAAAATCTTTACTCAGAATTATAAGTTTTATTAATAAAAAGAACGTGGTTGACGAGGAAGAAATTGGCACAATTAAACCTATAATCTTATCAACTATGCCAATTGAACGTGCAGAGATTCTAAAGATACTTGTAGAAAAGTGTGGGGTTTCTGCAAACGAACTCGCAAGAGAAGTAGGTAAATCATCAAAAACCATTAGAAGAACTTTAAAAGAATTAGAGGCGCTTAAAATAATTGATTGTTTTAAAGATACAGAAAGATGCAGTTCAGGCAAGACCCCGTATCTATATTTTATAGTTTCAGAATTTGCTCATGTTCTCGGGGCTCCCGTGCCGTCCCCAGAATCTTTGTCCCTATTAAAAAGTGTTATTGAAGAAGGGAGTAACTCAGAAATAGCGAATGAAGAAGATGTTATGGAGAACTATTCCCCTTTTACAAAGGAAAAATAAAAAGGCTTGTGAAATAAAGCTTTTGAGCCCCGCTCCCTTTATTGACCATTCACGACATAATACAAAGTGTACATTCTTCACATTTTGTATGTACATAAATTACTAAATAATAAAATGAAACGAAAATATGATTAATAACAAAATAACAAAAAATAACAATGTTGCTATTGGGTACATAAGGGTGTCGACCGAAGATCAGGCTGACAACGGAATCTCGCTTGATTATCAAGAAACCCAATGCAAAAAAGCTGCTCTACAAGATGGATACAAAAAAATTATTATAGTTAAAGACGAAGGTATCACTGGCACTAGTATTGTTAAGCGATCAGGCATCAGGGAAATAATCCAAATGGCTGAAAGTAAAGAGATCTCAGCTGTCTACGTAACTCATTCTGATCGATTGGCTCGCAATGTTGTAGATCATTCTTTTTTAAGAAATACATTTCGTAAAAATGGAGTAGCGTTAAAATATTTAAACGGCCAATCATCTGGTGATGATGCTTCTTCAATAGTTGCTGATAATATGTTTGCATCATTTAATCAATACCATAGTGATAATACTAGAGAAAAAACAAAACAGGCTACAGATGCAAAAGCTAAAGCAGGATACTTCCCTACTCATGCACCAGTTGGATACATAAACACGACAAACCCCAATAAGAATTGCGAAAAAGTTGCAAAAAAGATTATTATTCCAAATCCTAAAATAAAACATCTAATAACTGAATCATTTAAATTGTATGCAACTGGTAGATACAATGGACATGAACTGAATGATTTAATGCATGAGAAAGGATTAACCTCAAATAGAGGTAAGAAATTACCATCGAGTATATTTTATTTAATGCTAAAAAATAGAATCTACTTAGGAGAAATTCATTGGCAAGATATTCATGTAAAAGAAGGAAACCATGAGCCACTTATCGATGAAACAACTTTTAACCAAGTACAGAGAGTTTCATTAGAGAAAGGTGGGAATCGTTGTCGTCGAAGAAAGTACTTCTGGCTGTTAAATGGATATATCACCTGCCCTATTCATAACAAAAGGTTCACCGCAGAATGGCACTTAGATAGAAAAATGGCCTATTATCATTGTTCTCACAAAAGTGGTTGTGGAAAATATATAGAAAAAACAAACCTTGAAGATAAAGTAGCTGAGAAATTCAAAGATTTACAATTTGAGCCCGGATTTGTAAACCAAATTATAGAAAAAGTAAAAGCAACATTCTTGGGACGTAGAAAAACCTATGACTCAAACCAGAGAAACCTAATTAACCAGAAAAATGCTTGGGAAGCAAAACTAAGAGTAGCTGAAGAAAGATTACTTGACCAAACCTTACCCAAAGAAAGCTATACTAGGATTACAAGCGAAATTAATTTGAATATTGATAAGGTCAATGAAAAATTAGGCCAGCTAAGAAAAGAAAAAGATATCGATATCGAAAGGGCAAGCGAGGTGTTGAACTTCACAAAAGATATTTATGGGACATATATGAGCGCGCCAGAGCGCCTACAGAAGCGCTTTATAGACTTCTTCTTTGAGGGTTTTGATGTAGCTGACGGCGTTATAATAAAAGAGCGATACTCCCCTCTGTTTCACGAATTGATGCGAATAAACATCATTACCTACGAGAACAAAAACTGGCAAAAAGTCTTTGATACCAAAGGAAAAGACAAAAGTATAATAAGACCTCAACTGGGTGCCTACTGGGAATCGAACCCAGATCAAGAGCTCCACAAGCTCATGTGTTAACCGTTACACCATAGGCACCATGTATATAATTTATAGCAAAAAAGTACTATAAATGCTACTTTTATTTGGAAAAAATCTGCCCGACTAAACTAAAATCATAGTTAAGGGTAATTAAAATAAAGATCAAAATTGAAATAAAAGCCGAGACAATACACCACGAACACCCCTTTTTAAGTACAAAAATTTGCACACCAAGAAGATATACAGAGAAAATAAAGGCGCCAAAAGATGCCAAAAGTAAAAGACTCTCTAGTTTTATCGGCATTACATCGAAAACAAATATTGAGATAAAGTAAAACAAGGAAAGTAGAGCATAATATCCCATTCCAAAAATTTCAAGCGGTGTGTGCATAAATTCAGAATAATTACTGTGAACTACAAAATTGCAATCAAACCCAACTGGACAAACTAGGGGCTTTTTTACCCTCTTGTGTTGATAAATATGGTATGCCACCCAGAAACCAAAAAATCCTAGAATTAAAATTAGGACTCTTATAAAAATATCATTCGAAAATAACATGCAAATAGTATAACATATAGATATGCTCAGTTTTAAAGAAAAAGTTCTAAATGTAGTCAAAAATATTCCAAAAGGCAAGACGATGACCTATAAAGAATTGGTTAAAATGGCAAAAAGTTCGAAGGCATCCCGCGCAGTTGGTAGTATTATGGCAAAAAACTTTGACCCAACTATCCCCTGCCATAGAGTCCTAAAATCAGATGGAAGTTTGGGAAATTATAATCGTGGAGGAACAAAAAAATAAAATGGAGCTTTTACGCCAAGAGGGAGCTAAAAAATAAATGTGCCCGGGACTGGACTTGAACCAGCATGCCTTACGGCGCACCCACCTCAAGGGTGTAGGTCTACCAATTTCCCCACCCGGGCATGTATAGATTATACTAAATTTATGCAGTCTTTTCCTCTACTGGGGTTGCTTCCTCAGGAATAGCGGTCACTGAGTGCATTTTCTTGCGAACATCTTTTATTGCTTTATCGCGTATATAGTAAAGTTTTGACCTGCGAGCACGAGATTTCTTTATTATTTCAATTTTATCTACCATTGGAGAGAAAAGCGGAAAAATTCTTTCCACTCCCACCCCAGAAGCAATTTTCCTTACTGTAAAAGTAGCACCCATTTCTGTACCATGTTTTCGAGCAAGTACAATACCCTCAAAAGCCTGAAGTCTGTATTTAGCAGCTTCTGGTTTCTTTGCATCACCTTTCTTTTTGTCCCCCTTTTTTTCAACTTTCTCTTCTAAAATCTTGGACCAGACATTCACAGTATCGCCAGCCTTAAAAGATAGCTTCTTGCGAGCCTCCATATCTACTGGACTAAATTTTATATTTGTAACTTTATTTCCACTCATAGTAGAAGCACTTTAGCATAGAAAATTTTAGAAATCAAATTTTCTATTCAAATGAATTCCTGCTGATAACATTTCTAAAAATTAGATTATTTTACCACCTTTCTAAACTGTAGAGGTATCGGCGATACTACTTTAACGTTTTTACCCTTAAGATCTTTAAATTCTATCTCTTTAGCATGAAGAGCCATGCGAGAGAGCCCCTTTGGGGAAACGCCGTCAGGATTATATAAAGAATCGCACACTATCGGATGATTCAGATATTTCATATGCACACGGATCTGGTGTGTACGGCCAGTTTTTGGCTTTATTTCTAAATAGGTAAATTTAAATGAAGCTTGAGGTGAAGAAGAGCTCGATGTTAAAGATGGCTCAAGTTCAAATCTTTTTATAACTTTATAGTCAGTCACTGCTTCGCGCATCTCCCCTCTTACCCCACGACCGGACAAGTAACGACGGAAATCCCTCGGACTTCGGCCGATTGGCTTATTTATGGTTCCTCGATCATTTCTGACAGTACCAGAAACAATGGCAACGTAAGTTTTATTTATTTCTCGATCTTGAAATTGCAATTTCAAAGCCTCAAAAGATTTTTTATTTTTTGCGAGCAGAAGCACGCCAGAAGTCTCACGATCAAGCCTGTGCACAATGCCAGGCCTCTTGATTTCTACCTTGACTCCCTTATTCTCAAAAAACTCTGGCTCCCCCACATTTTTCATTTTTGGATAGTTTTCAAGCACCCAATCAGAAATTGTCGCATCCGTATTCCTGCCGTCACCATGCACCGAAACACCTGAAGGCTTCTCGATAGCTAAAATATTAGAATCTTCGTATAAAATTTTTATTTTCATAAATATTCAGTGGCTACAAATAATTCTTCGCCGTCGCTCAGAATTTTCGCAGCCCGCCCCTCGTGGTTTTGTCTGCTGACAAAAGATCGCTGCGGTCAGCACCAGACGACAAAAGATGAAGAAATTCATCTTTTGTCGTCTGGTGCTCCCGGGAGGAATCGAACCGCCATCAAGGCCTTAGAAGAGCCTCGTTTTATCCATTAAACTACGGGAGCTGTGTATTGCGCGATGAGGCTTAACATATCACGCTGTGCGCGATGCAGGACTCGAACCTGCGACATCTTCAGTGTAAATGAAGCGCTCTACCAACTGAGCTAATCGCGCGCAAAAAGACTTCTGCACCCTTTTAAATTAACATTTTTAGAGCGATGGGTCAATGACTGGCGCCGGAGAGTTTATTATCTGTTGAGATTTTATATCCCTCTTTGAGAAATATTCGAGAAGTTTATCAATTCTTTCCTTTTTTATTGTTTTTATACCAGACGCATCAATGTCTTCAGACAAGATAGGTTCTTTATTTATTTGTGTATAAAGATTATAACCAAAAAACAAAGAGATGAAAAAAACCACAAACATAAGATACAGGGCTATCGCCCAGTAAATATCTATGTTTAACCATAAATTTTCTTTATCTTTTTTAAAACTTTTTTCTTTTTTAAAGAATTTTATTTCCATTTTGGTATTTTATACTATTAAAAGCAACTAGGGTATGAAGCTTAATAACTTTATCTTTAAAAAAAGACTCCATTTTGCAGATACGACATTTTTGATTCCAATAGTCACACCCCCCTCTTTGCTTATCTGCATAGACAAAAATTCAAGCTCATAAGGAGAATTTTCTAAAAGTGTCATAAATTTATAGAGACCGGCAAAGGTTCCAGAAGCTTTTACTCCAACAAGAAGTCCCATATTATAGTTTAAAATATCGACAGAAGTGACTTCTGCCTTAGCACCCACCTTAGGAGCTAAACTTTCTATTGTATTTAGAAGTGGCACAATGTCTGAACTTTTAGCAAAATGAGTGTCAAGCTCTGCCCTTTCTTTTTCTATAAGTTTTACTGAGCTATCTAGAGTTCTCATCTCATCACGTCGCACAGCCTCTTTATGCCATTCTTCCCAATCCAATTTAAATTCTCTTTTATTATTATCTATTTCTCTATTAAAAAAGGAAAAGGAAAATAAAGAAATGGTAAAAAATATTACGGAGAAGGATATAGACAATAATACAAGGTTTCTTTGCATATATTATGAAGGAATTAGACTTAAATAAAATTCAATATTTGATCCCTTAATGAAATTAGAAATTGGCAAATCAACACTTTTAAAGTTTGTGTCATCCTCTAGTGCCTTACGAAATAACAACAATATTTCACGAGAAGGGGCTATACCTTGAATACTTATTTTCTTAGATTGAAAAGATAAACCTTGAGAATTATCTTCATAGGAAATATTTGTTATTTTAATACTAGGCATCTTCTTTAAGAGAATCGCATTTATAACTTTATTTGATATATCAAATGTATTTTCCCCTCTTTGTTCAATAATGTTAAGCTTGTTGTCTAAATCATGGATTATCTTCTCAGTTTGCTCTTGAGGCAAAGGAGCTGGTTCCTTTTTTTGAATTTCAATTTTACCCTTTTGGATATTGTTTACTGTATAAGATAGGAAATATGATGGCAACATGGCGATAGAAGTAATTAGAAATGCAACACCAACAACCACAAAAAATAAAATTACGAGTCTATAGTAAAAACCCCTCACAATTTCTTTTTTTTCTTTGGTTGGAATTAAATTAATCATGACTAATTATTCTCATAACCCCTTAAAACAAGTCCGAGGGCAGCTGCAAATGAAAGTGCTCTTTTAAAATCAATGTTTGGAATATGGCGTTCCGTATCGACTATATTTACCCAAACGTTAGCCATCTCCACTTTAGTCTTCATACTAATAGTAAGATAGTCAGACAGGCCCATCAAATTAGAATCCCCGCCACATAAAATTATCTTCTTAATTGGTGGATTATCCCCCCCCTCTCCATCTTTGTGTGTATGCCAATATAGAAAATGTTTTAATACTTCATCACGCAAAACTGAAACACTATTTAAAAGGACAGGGAAAACTTCTTGATTCTCAACATTGCGCATAAGACCAAACTTGCGTTTCATTTTTTCTGCCTCTTCTACGTTTATTTTAAAATTCTTGGCGAGCATTTCATCAAGCATCACCCCACCCACATCAAGTGTTGAAGTGAACATGACTACACCGCGAGATATTATAAAAATACCTGTACGTCTTTCTCCAAAATCCACAATCATATAAGTTTCTAAGTCGCCATTTTTAACGACAGCCCGAGAAATTGCCTGTGCCTGAAGTTCAAAAGATTGAACATTTATTCCAACATTCTTAAAAATCGCAAGATAATCCTCAATTATATTTTTTGGAATAGCTGCAACCTGTAGTTCAATACTATCTTTGTCTTGATCAAGCAATTCATAATCAAAAATTGCGTCCGAGGCCTGGAGTGGAACATGTTCTTCGAGTGCAAGCTCAATACTTTCTCTAATATTTACTACACCAAATTTTTCCAATCGAAGCTTAAAGAGGTAAACTTGTTCTTCAGGCAAAGAAACACGTACCGATCTGACCCCGATCTCTGACTGAAGTTTTGACAAAATTTCCTCCATCTTCTTTGTATTTTTTATCTTACCAGACTGAATGATACCTAAAGGAATAACCCGCTCCCCGTGTTGACCAACCTCCATCCCATTCTTTGTATTTTTAAGATCTATAAATTTCAATGACTCATCTGAGATGTCTAAACCAAAAAATGGCGTAGCGATAAAAGAAGGTACTGGAAAAAACCTACGGAAAAACCTATTCATTAAATGCAAAGACATGCCAATATTATACAATAATAAAGATTTTCTTGCTATGTTTTATTACAAATCTGACCTTTTTATTTAACCCTAGTGCCAGGGATAATCTCATCACTTGGTTGTAGTAAAGAAAATTTACCATCTTCACTTGAAACAGCCAGAATCATCCCCTGACTTTCTAAGTCACGTATCATTCTAGGCTCTAAATTGGCCACAAACACACACTTTTTACCAACCAACACAGCGCAGTCTGGAAAATATAGTGAAATTCCTGAAATTATTTGTCTCGGGTGTGGTTCACCTAGATCAACTGATAACTTTAGTAATTTATTAGTATCCGGCACTTTTTCCACCGCAAGTATTTTTCCCACCCTTATATCTACTTTTAGAAAATCTTCTATGTTAATCATCTTATTATATATTTATTTATTCGACTCTTCCTCTTGTCGAGACCTTCGGTCTAAATACCTCTGAAGTATCAGCGCAGCGGCACTAGCATCCATCCGACCACTTTTTATCTGCTTTACCTTGCTGTGTGCTTGAGACTGAGTCATCGCTGCCTTAAGGTTTACCCCCTTGCGCGCCTCCACCGACGTTAGAAATTCTTTTTGCTTATGCACTGGCAAATTAAATTTTTCCTTAAGTTCCAAAATGAAAACTTCTATCCGAGCAGATAAGGCATTTAACTTTCCAGAAAAATCTACCGACTCACCGACCACTATCTCTTGTATACCCTCTTGCTTAATAATATCTCCGAGTCTATTCATCATGTGAGCATCATTTAGAACGATTTCTTTTGGAAAAGCAAAGACGCCATTTTCGTCTGAAATAGCCACCCCTATGCGTTTTGTACCATAATCTATGCCTAAAAATTTACCGATAGCCATAAGAAAAATACTAGCATAAATCTATCTTTTCTGATATGCTTTTCCGATGGAACAATTACCGCTTTATATTGAAATATTTATTTTCATAATAATTATTCTTTGGGTTGTTCCTTTGAAAGTTTACGCTATATGGATGGCCGTGAAACACAATCACAAGAAATGGTTCGTGGCACTCGTAATATTAAATACTTTCTCATTTCTAGAAATTTTCTATATTTTCAGAGTGGCAAGGAAGAGTTGGATTGAAGTGAAAACAGATTTCAAAGAGGTATTGTTTTCGTCAATTAAATAAAGTACGGAAGCGTGGCAGAGTGGTCTATCGCACTTGTCTTGAAAACAAGAGTGCCGCAAGGCACCGTGAGTTCGAATCTCACCGCTTCCGCCAAAATTGAAAATCGGAATCGGAAGCCGAAATGGGGTCGGCACGAAGTGCCGTCTGTTCTGAATTCCCCCCAAAATCCTGAATCTGAGAGGGTTTTCCACGCGAGGCAAAGCTCAAAAAAGACGGTTCTAGCTCCAATAATAAAGTTTGAAATAGTGGGGTAAAAATGTTAGTATGCAAATATAATGCTTACAAAAATATACAAAGTAATACCCAAGATACTCCCAATGACACTGCTCGCCCTTTTTGTCTCTTTATTTACACTGGCTCCGAGCCTTGCCTCCGCCCATCAGCCTCGCATTACCGAGAGTCGGCTTACACAAGTCCCTAATCCTGAAATCTCAAAAGCATATTATGGCGAGCTTACAGGCGAGCCAGATGTCTATGTCATAAAAACAAGCGAACCTTTTGATTTCTACGTCAATGTCCTAGTGCCAGATATTGCCGGCCAAAAGAAAGATGTCTCTGCTGTAGTCATTAAAGACGGCAATGTTGAAAAACCTCTGGCAGTTCTCGACGGTATACCTTTTGAATGGAAAAAGTTTTATGAACCTTTTGGTGCTGACAGCTACTGGCAAGGACCAGAATATAAAGCGCGCGCTGATGCTGGTATCTACGAGATCCGTGTGACAAGCCCCAACGACGACAGTAAGTACTCGCTCGCCATTGGTGAGATAGAGAAGTTTGACGGCAAAGAAGGTTTGGGCGCGCTTACGATTATCCCCGAGCTTAAGAAGGACTTTTTCGACAAATCGCCAATCGGCTTTATCGCTTCACCATTCGGCTGGGGACTTATAGTGGTTATGTTTATTCTTGCCTTCACCGCGGGCTTCATCTACCGCGCGATTTTGAAAAAATTTGCCAAAAATTCTCCTCGTGGCGTTGCAAAAAACATAGGCAAGCCCGACCGCTTGCTCCGCGCCGCTATCGGCGTAGGATTACTCCTATGGGCCATCACCACCTCCTGGAGCCCTATCCTCATCTTCTTCTCCGGCTTCGCATTCTTCGAGGCAATATTTAGCTGGTGTGGCTTTTATGCAGCGATGGGTAAAAATATGTGTCCGGTTGAGTAAGAATTTATGGCAAAAGTATCTTTTGCTACTGAATACCGAGGTTCGCAAAAAAAAGGAATAGTAGCTCGTGAAAGAATAAAATCTATAATACAAGTAAGGACTGAAGATACATAAATGGATACTATAACCATACACACGATTGCCATCATTGCGTTTATTATCTGGAGTTTTCCTCTGGGATTTTTTCGTAGTCGATTTAGGAAGATGGTCTATCAAACTGATAGCTGGTGGATTAATGTAAGGCCCGTTTTTTGGGAGGAGATCAAAGTGCTTTTTGGCTTTCATCGGCGTACGAAGAGGGCAGAGTTGCGGGTGATTAATTTCTATCGTTTTTATCTGATCGTATACTTCGCTATTTTAACTTTAATACTATCAACCTGATCAATGAATACTATGAAAGAAGCAACATTAGTCTATCCTCATCAACTTTTTATAAAATCACCAGCTATACAAAAAGGACGGATTATTTTTTTGATTGAAGAGTCATTGATTCTGTCGCGGAACCCGATTCATTATCAAAAGCTAATTTTTCACAAATTAAGTATGAGTGCATATGGTGAGCTTTTGAAAAAAGAGGGTTACAAAGTAAAATGTCTGACGATTGAACAGTATCCGAAGACTGAAGATATTTTTGATTATTTAAAAAAAGAAGGAATACAAGAAATTCATATTGTCGATACTACTGACTTCTATTTGGAGCGGATTATAACCGCTTCCAAGATAAAGCGAGTTTGGTATGAGTCACCACTTTTTATTTTGCCAAAGGAGGAATCAATAGCAAGATACAAAAGCTCAAAGAAAAATATGGCGATGTTCTACAAGAAAATTCGCGTGGACCTGGGTATCATGATGGACGGAAATGGAAAACCCAGAGGGGGCGCGTGGAGCTTTGATGTAGATAATAGAAAAAAACTTGCTCGAGATACAACTCTCCCCAAGGATATTGTTTTTGAAAATGATTTTGATATATCAAAAATGAAGAAGTGGCTCGATACAATACAAGCTGAAAAATATGGAGAGATAGCGTGCTGGCTACCATGTACACACAAGGATGCCAAGAAATTTTTGCAGGTATTTTTAGAAGACCGCTTTGCAGATTTTGGTGTGTATGAGGACGCGCTCTCTACGAAAAGCGTACGGCTCTTTCATTCGACATTGTCAGCTCTCATAAATATTGGATTGCTCGACCCAAGGCAGGTAATCGATATGGCAATAGTGTATGCAGATACTCACGCTGTACCTATAAACTCACTCGAAGGTTTTGTACGACAGATTATTGGGTGGCGTGAGTTTATGCGTGCTTCCTATGAGTGTGATGGTGTCGTCATGCGCACTAAGAATTTTTGGAAACATTCCCACAGCTTGCCAATAGGATTTTGGACTGGAGATACTGGTATTGCTCCGGTCGACAGCGCTATCAAGAAAGCTCTGCACTATGGATACAATCATCATATCGAACGATTGATGGTTATCGGTAACTTTATGTTGCTTTCTAAAGTTAATCCCGATTATGTGTATCAATGGTTTATGGCAATGTATGTGGATGCGTATGATTGGGTAATGGTACCAAATGTATATGGGATGAGTCAGTTCGCTGATGGTGGTATTTTTGCTACC